>JBJYWI010000157.1:0-68371 GCA_046259385.1 Anaerolineales bacterium | reverse complement strand
TTGCCTGGAAATGCACAATGTGCTGAAAACCGGAAACATGGAGCGCTTATCATTCTGAAAAGGCGGGATGTGCTTGACGAATACATCAAGACCGGAGCAATCCTGGATGCTGTTGTGACTCCGGAATTGCTTTTGCAGATTTTTTACCCGAACACACCCTTGCACGATGGAGCAGTAATTATCTCCAACTCCAAGCTGCTGGCTGCTTCCTGCGTGATGCCGCTTTCTGCCAGCGGAGTGCTCACAGAATCCCCAGAACGCCAGATGGGTCTTCGCCACCGTGCAGCATTGGGAATTTCAGAAGTGACGGACGCAATCGCAGTTGTCATTTCCGAGGAGACAGGTTCGATAACCATCGCGAATTCAGGGAAAATGATCCGCCGGATAAACTCAAAACAACTCAGGAGCAACCTGGAAGCTTACTTTATGCCTCAACAAACCAGCCGATTTGAAAAATTATTCTCCAGGTTAATGCCCGCCAGAGAAGAGAAAGACCTCAAGAACGAATAAGCCAACCATGAAAACACTGAACTGGCTGCTGAATAATATCGGATTGTTAGTCCTGGCAATCTTCCTTGCCCTGATTATCTGGATAACCGCTCAGTATACAAATGACCCGAACGAAGAACGAACAACCAGACCTTTAAAACTGGAAAAAACAGGTCTCGCCCCGGGTTACATTATCACCAATGATTACTCACAGGATGCCCGCATCACACTTCGCGCACCCAGTTCAATATGGGAACAAATTGAAAACGACCCGAAACTGCTGCAACCTTTTATAGACCTTTCCACAGCGAAAGAAGGGATAAATAAAAACATAAAAGTCGATTTGACAATTGACGAAGATATTGAATCGGTAATAAAGGTTGTCAAGATAGACCCCGAAAATGTTGAGATAGTACTTGATGAATCCATTAAAGAACAATTTCCGATTGAAGCCATTGTTTCCGGAGAACTTCCACTGGGTTATGAAAAAGGCGAATTAACACTCGAACCTGAAGTAGTGACAATATCCGGTCCCAAGTCGGCATTAAATCAGATCGACCGGGTTCAAGTTAACCTCGACATATCCGGTAGGACAGAGAATATCAATTCATCGCTCCCGCTAAATGTGCTCAATCCTGAGGGGGGGAATGTGGATGAAATCTCTTTGTCACCTCCTGAGACAACAGCAATTCTTCCAATATCACTGCTGGGAGGATTTAAAAATGTGGTTGTCAAAGTCAATACTACTGGTCAGATCGCAGAAGGTTACCGCCTGACCAATGTCTCTGTAACGCCACCGACAATAACAGTTTTTTCGGAGGATCCCCGGATGGTTGAGGATTTGCCCGGTTTTGTGGACACACAGCCTGTGGATTTATCCGGATTGATTGACGATAGTGAATTCAGCATTGGATTAAGGCTCCCTGAAGGCATAACCCCCGTTCGTGATCCTAAAGTTCTGGTGCAGGTTAGCATCGCTGCAATGGAAGGAAGTGAGACCTTCTCGGTACCAATCGAAATCAGAGGTCTCTCTCCCGAGCTATCTGCTACATTTTCACCAGAATTGGTCGAAGTAATTGTTGCTGGGCCGTTAAATATTCTCGAGACTCTGACCGCAGATGATATCAAGGTGGTGCTTGACCTTGAAGGACAACCCCCAGGCGAATACCAGAGGGCGCCAAAAGTTGAGATCATCTCAGATCTGGTACGCGCTTCTACTACGATTCCTGAGACAGTCGAAGTAATTATCGAAACAGCCCCAACCCCGGAGCTGACAGCGACTGTAACAATCACACCCTCACCCTGAGAGTCAACCTTTTTCAATCTTATTAAGTGAAATGCGCAAACCCACAGTTGTCCTTATTGGACGTCCAAATGTAGGTAAAAGCACTCTTTTCAATCGACTGGCTGGAAGAAGATTGGCAGTGGTCGATGATATTCCGGGGACGACCCGGGACAGGCTGATCACGGAAGCGGAATGGAACGGAGTTACTTTTGACATAATTGACACAGGCGGGTTGGATCCAACATTCACCAGCCCTGGAAAACAGGGCGAACCCCTTTCGATAGGTTCAAAGGATTATTTGCGACAAATCCGTGCTCAGGCTGAAATCGCGATAGATCAAGCTGACGCGATCTTATTTGTAACAGATGTGGAAGGTGGACTTACACCAGCAGACCATGAGATTGCGGACATATTGCGCAAACGCCAGAAGATTCGGGATAAGATCCTAACCCCGCCGGTCCTGCTGGTTGCGAATAAAGCTGACAACCTGCAACGCCGTGAATCTGCCGTTCAGTTCTACGAATTAGGGATGGGAGAACCTCACCCGGTTTCCGCGCTACACGGGACCGGAACAGGCGATTTGCTTGATGTTCTGGTCCAAAATCTGGGACCGGGCATCGAATTTGAAAAAAGAGAGGAAGATGAATCTGTTAAGATAGCGATTGTTGGAAAACCCAATGCGGGTAAATCCAGCCTATTAAATAAAATCCTTGGAGAAGACCGGGCTATCGTAAGTCCAATTCCCGGCACAACCCGGGATGCGGTAGATACTTACATAAATTTTGAAAATATTCCAATAACACTAATTGATACCGCTGGAATCCGCAGAAGCGGTAAAGTAACCCCTGGAGTTGAAAAATACAGCGTTATCAGGGCAATTGGAGCAATAAAGCGCGCAGATGTATCATTAATTCTGATCGATGCCTCCAGTGGCGTTACGACTCAAGACGCCCATATAGCAGGTTATATCCTTGATGAATGGAAAAGTGTCGTGGTTGTCGTGAACAAATGGGATCTTATTAAAAAAGATACATACACTATGCAGGAGTTCACCAACAAAATCCGATCCGAATTGAAATTCCTGGACTATGTTCCGCTTCTTTTCATATCGGCCAAAACCGGTCAACGGGTACACAAAGTCCTGCCGCTGGCATTAAAGGTCCAGGAAGAGAGATTAATCAAACTGCCTACAGCGCAATTAAACAGGATTTTTCAGCAAGCACAAGACCAGCACCCGGCACCCACTCATTCTGGAAGACAGCTGAGAATATATTACTGCACCCAGGTGAGGAGCGACCCGCCCACATTCATCCTGTATGTCAATGATCCGAAGTTGTCGCATTTCAGCTACATGCGCTTTCTTGAAAATAGATTAAGAGAATTCCACCCATTTCTGGGCACCCCCATCAAACTGCTGCTTAAGAAACGAGTTTGAATCAATCTAACCCACAGTTCGCTCAGTCGCCAAGTCGGGAATATTAAATGATACTGGGATTATCATGAAGGGTCTCTCATTATATAAACCCTTGCCCCCACTTTAAAGCGGCTTTATAATCCACCTGAATTTTATGGAGGAAAACAATTTGGAAGGTTACCGCACAGATCCAATTCCCGATCAGGCTGTTTCCAAAAAAGGTCGATCGAGAGTTGTTCGATTCATTATAGATGTCGCTGAAACCCTGATTCTCTCGATATTACTCTTTGTCGGCATCAATGCCATATCTGCCCGAATACGTGTAGATGGCCACAGCATGGAACCGACTTTACAGAGTGGGGAATTTGTCATTGTAAACAAGCTCGCTTATAAATTTGGCACACCCGAAAGTGGAGACGTTATTGTGTTCCATTACCCACGCGATCCAAACCAGGAATATATTAAACGGATTATTGGCTTGCCTGGAGATGAAGTGAAAATCAGCAATGGGACAGTATACTTGAACGAACAACCAATTCAAGAGCCATATATTGCCGCCCCACCCAACTATCAAAGCGATTGGGATGTTCCTACTAACTCCCTGTTTGTGCTGGGTGACAACAGGAACAACTCTTCTGATTCCCACAACTGGGGGCCAGTTCCAATGGAATATGTAATTGGCAAAGCTCTGGTGGTTTACTGGCCGCCCGAAAAATGGGGGCTGATTCAGCTTCCTTCAAGCGCCAAAGCAGCTCCGTAATCAATGGACTCGATCGCACAAATATTAGAACTGGCTGAATCGTACAGCCGTGAACTCCCACAACCGCCACCCCCCCCGGCGCTTCCAGAAGGCGAAAAAATTGCCGGCATAATCGACCTCACACTTATAAAAGCGGATGCAACTTCAACTGAGATCAAACAGCTCTGCGAGGAAGCTGTTCGTTACAACTTCTTCAGTGTAGTTGTCAACCCCGCCTATATTCCCCTTGCAGCAGGACTTCTGGCCAATTCACAGATTTTGGTTGGATCAGTCGCTGGTTTTCCACTCGGTGCTTCAATGCCAACCCAAAAGTCCTTCGAAGCGCTCTCGAATATTACCGCTGGGGCATCAGAAATAGATATGGTCTTAAACATTGGAGCAGTAAAAAGCAAAGCGTATGGTTTGGTTTTCAACGATATCGCCACAGTAGCCCAAACCACCCACATCCAAAAAGCGGCTTTAAAAGTTATAATAGAGACACCATTTCTCTCACGTGATGAAAAAATCCTCGCCTGTTTGATTTCAATGTATGCAGGAGCGGATTTTGTGAAAACCGCCTCCGGTTTTGCGGGCGGCGGAGCGACTGTTGAGGATATAGACCTGATGTACAGGGTTGTGGGAGCGAAAATCGGAGTGAAGGCTGCAGTCGGTATTCGCGATTACTCTACCGCAGCAGCAATGGTCAAAGCCGGGGCAACCCGATTAGGCACCAGCGCCGGGATTAATATTATAAAAGAGATCACGAACGGGTAGCAAATCACATTATGTTCCCTCAATTCAGCCAAGTTTCAACAAGAAAAAAGGGTTTATGTATTGAATGCCAGACAGGAGTGCACCAGCTTCAGTACATAACCTTTTTCGCCTGGCTGGATGACGATTTGATCACGGTCCCCAATTTCCCTGCTTATGTATGCGATGTATGCGGACGGCTAGAATACGACCGTAAAGCCATCTTATGGCTGAATTCAATCCTTAATCCCACTTCTGTTCAAAATTCAATTCCACTGGGCAACAGTCAAACTCAGACTAACCAGGTTCAAACTTAATTATATAAAACCGGTTTGAGAAGCAGCAAGGCTCCCAAAGATTTTACATCTTTAATCAGCCCAGTTTCTGCCATACTGTAAGCCTTATCCAAGGATATTTTTTCAACCAAAATAATTTCATCTTCATCCCCCTCCAGAGAGCTGGGATGTAGATCGCGAGCCAAAAATATGTGCATAAACTCTGTGGAATAACCGGGCACCAGGTAAAATCCACCCACCTCCTCCAACCTCCCTGCACGCATACCTATCTCTTCTTGGATTTCGCGATTTGCACATTCTGCCTGTGATTCACCAACTTCAATCACTCCTGCGGGCAATTCCAGCAGAAATTCACCAGCAGGATGGCGGTACTGGCTGACAAACCAGATATTCCCATCATCATCTAGAGGCAGGATGGTAACTGAATCATGGTGTTCGACAACATCCAGTTCCATAACACCTCCATCCTTTTTGCGCACTTTATCCCGGCGAACATTAAAAACTTTGCCCGAAAACAAATTTTGAGTTTCAATCACTTCAAAAGGCATTCTAACCTCCATGTAAACAATAAAGAGCAGCTAATATAACCACAGCTGCTCCTTGAATGATTAATTGTTAATCCCAGTTCAGGGGATATACAACTCTTGACCAACTGAAAGCTTATAGGGTTCTACCAGATTGTTAGCATAGGCGATCGCATTGGGATCGGCATCACCGAAAATGCATGCAATTGAGAAAATCGTATCTCCGTCTTTGACCGTATAAGTTGTGGGATGGTCCCGCAATTCCCGGCTGCCGGGATACCCGCGGTCACTGCTGGGGAGTCTCAAAGTAGTCCCGGGTTGGATTGTGACATCCTTCGCCAGATTATTGACCCGCAGAAGCTCATTGGGATTTACATTAAAACGCCTGGCGATACAATACGGAAATTCTCCCTTCTGGAGTGTGTAAGAATCCGGTTTGCCTGGAGTTGCGGTTGGAACATCTTGTCTGGTCTGATCCAGTTCCTGGGATTCCTCCAATTCAGGTTCCTGGCTTTCCACCAAGTCCGTAGTTTCAGGGATGGGAGTGCCAGCGGGAATTTCATCGAGGGTTTCGTTGACTAACGTCACCCCCTGTTCTACCATTGCAGTTTGGGTGGCAAAGAGATAGATCTGCTCCATAACATCCGATTCGCCCTGCGGGTTTGTTTCCACTGCTTGGGTTGCAGAGGGCTCCTGCTGAACTGGTTTTCTGAGTGAGCGTGTACAGGCTGCTGTACCAAATACTAAGATACCAACCAGTAAAATCATCAATACTCGTTTCTTGACCATATCTTGCTCCTTGTGCGAATTGGATGCAATCTTTATACCAGAATCCAGACTGGAATTCCGGTTAGGTTCGGGTATAAATGGAAGAACAGCAGGAATTTTGATATATACTATTCAAGAAATCCGCTCGAAGGCTCTTTTCATCCTGCCCATTGCCTTTTCGAGCAAGTATCTTGAACAGGCAAAATTTATCCTCAGGAATCCTTCCCCACCTTTCCCAAAAGAAACTCCATTATTAAAGGCGACGCGCGCTTTTTTGAGAAAAAATTCATAAGGATTTTCAGGTAAACCAGCATACCTGCAATCCAACCACCCCAGGTAAGTCCCCTGGGGTTCTGCCATAGAAACGCCGGGTAATTCGGATTTAAAGAAATCTAAAAGGTAATCCCTGTTAGCGGAGAGATAATCCATCACCTGTTGAAACCACTCCTCTCCATCGATATAAGCAGCTTCTGCAGCTACCAGTCCCATCATATTAACCCAGGGCACGATTCCTCTGCGTGCCTCTGTGAAGCACTTTCGTAAATTTTCGTTCTGAATAATGGCAAAGGAGCATTGCAACCCTGCAATATTATATGTTTTACTTGGCGCCATGAGAGTGATTGTGGATTGAGCAACCTCCCTGTCAATAGAAGCGATTGGGATATGTTTATATCCTTCAAAAATAAGGTCGCAGTGGATTTCATCTGAACAGATTAACACACCCTTCCTCAAACATAATTCCGCTGTGCGTTCCAGCTCCGCCCTTGAAAATACTTTTCCAACTGGATTATGTGGATTGCACAGAATAAAAACCCTTGTATTTGCGGTTATGCTCTCCTCCATTGCACCCCAATCAACCCCATATAAACCATCCTCATTTCTATCCAGCTCCATTGCCTGATACAATTTCCCGGTTGTCTCTGCAGACTTTAATATGGGAGGGTAAACCGGAGTTTGTATTAGAACTCCATGTCCATCGGGGACGAATGCATGGTTTGCCAGGTTAAATCCTGTAACCACCCCAGGAATGAAGAGAATATCTTCAGGTTTGATTTCCCAATTGTAACGGTCAGCCATCCTGCCAATAATTGCACTGCGAAGCTCTGGCAGTTCACTGGGCTCCCCCATTATCCCGGAAGGATACCCAAACACGCCGTGTTCAACCTTTTCTGTTAAAGCCTTAATTACCGGCTCGGGTGACACGAAGTCCATGTCCGCAACCCACAAAGGGATAACTGCCGGACCGTACACATCCCATTTCAGACAATCGCTGCCCAGGCGATTCGGCGGTTCATCAAAATTATAGATTCTCATTTATCTCCGCTCAATAATAATTATGTTTGATAAACAGAAGGGATTATACTATCGCAATTGTTTGTAAGGTTTATTGTATTCTTTAGAAGCAAGAATTTTATTAAATGGTAAACCATGGGCACCGGTGAAAATCTGTTTAATTCCAAATCCAGCCTACAGCAGCGATTAAAGGCTGACTTTGCCCTGCTGTTCGTTACACTTATCTGGGGGTTGGCGTTTGTGGTCCAAAGGTATTCCGCCCCCCAGGTAGGGGTATTCCTGTTTAATGGAATCCGGTTTCTGCTCGGAGCGCTGGTTCTGATACCATTAACGATAACCGGGAGTACACGCCGACAAGACTTAACCTGGAAAAATCGGAAAGTCCTATTGAGTGTTGTTCTGGCTGGAATTTTACTCTTTGCAGGCGCGGCTTTTCAGCAAACCGGCCTGTTATATACAACAGCCGGGAATGCCGGATTTATTACCGGTCTTTATGTCATATTTATCCCGTTGATACTAGCAGTTGCATTTCGCCAGAGTCCGCGAACGATCATATGGATTTCAGCAGGATTTGCTCTTTGCGGTCTTTACTTGCTCAGTTCAGGCGGCGTGGCGGGGCTAAATATCGGCGACCTGCTGGTGTTGATAAGCGCTTTGATTTTCGCGTGCCATGTAATCCTTATCGGCTGGATTGTGCTCAAAATTGATGTGCTCCTATTTGTTATCGGACAGTATCTTGTTTGTGCAGCTTTCAGTATCTCAGGCGGGATGCTCATCGAAGGTAAAACTCTTGCAGATATGCTGCAAGCATGGCAGGTGCTGTTGTTTACCGGTGTAATCTCAGTCGGGATCGGTTACACCCTTCAAGCTGCCAGCCAGAAAATCGCACCACCTGCTGATGCAGCGATTATCCTCAGCGCAGAGGCAATTTTTGCGGCTTTATTTGGTTGGATATTGTTGGATGAATACCTCACCGGGATCCAGATACTGGGATGTGTGATAATATTCGCTGGTATGCTTCTCTCCCAATCGGAATTTTTATTTAAAAAATAATTTCTTGAATTCCATTTTGGTCCATCTTTCCGAATATCTCACCTTATGATCAAAGATCCACAATTTCTAGACTCGCCACAATTCGTCAGCGCTCTGAATCAGTGCATCCACTGCGGGATGTGCCTTCAGTCATGTCCTACATACAATGTGCTGGGCACAGAGATGGATTCGCCGCGCGGCCGGATAGCTCTTATGCGAGCGGGTCTGGAAAACAAATTTGAGCCGGAACTATTTTTCAACAGTTTTGAGCGCCATATCACGCTCTGCCTGGCATGCCGCGCCTGTGAGACTGCCTGTCCTTCCGGCGTCAAATACGGCGAATTAATTGAAAGCGCCAGATATGTGGTCGAAGCAAACCGCTCAGCAGGTTTCCTGGAGAGGATCACACGTTGGGCAGGCACAAAACAGGTTATGCCCCACCCGAGCCGGATAAAGCTGCTTGCAAGGTTTCTTTACCTTTATCAGACCAGCGGAATGCAAAAAATCATTCGGAAATACTCATTGCTCCCCAAATCAATAGAGGCAATGGAAGCGATACTCCCAGAACTTATAAATCCATCCAACCAGGTCAATGATTTTGCCCCTGCCTATGGGAATAAAAAAGGAGATGTACTTTTTTTTACAGGATGTATACAAGAAGGATTTCTACCCCGGGTCAATCAGGCAACGATTAACCTACTCAGAAGGAATGGATACGATGTATACACTCCTGAAGATCAAACTTGCTGCGGTGCAGCCCACGCCCATCTGGGCGACCTGGAATTCGCTAAAAAACTGGCCCGTAAGAACATTGATATATTCCTTAACAATAAAAACAGTTACGTTGCGATTATCAACAACGCTGGCGGGTGCGGTGCAGCGCTGAAAGAATACCCCCACCTATTGAAAGATGACTCAGCTTATAGCCGTAAAGCACAGGCATTTTCCAGTAAGGTAATGGATATCAATGAATTCCTGGTAGAAAATTTAAATACGCCACCTGCAGGAGAAATCCGGATCCGGGCAACCTACTCTGACTCATGCCACCTGCGTCACAGCCAGAAAGTAGTTGAACAACCGCGCGAATTGCTGCAGCAAATTCCAGGGCTTGTGCTTGTTGAACTTTCAAATCCCGATCTGTGCTGCGGCAGCGCAGGCGTTTACAACCTCACCCAAATTGACACCGCTGGGAGAATCCTCGAAGCAAAATTAAAAGATATAAAAGCCACAGGAGCAGAACTGGTGGTAACCTCAAATACAGGCTGCCAGTTGCAGCTTATCGCTGGAATCCGTAAAGTAGGACTTGACATCAAAGTAATGCACGTCGCCGAAGTTCTGGAATGGTCATACAGCAAGCAGGAAAATGGGATTATGTAAAGAGATGAAATCCAAGGAAATTATCTCAAGCATTCTCGAGTTAGAACAGAAAATCAACCCTGAGCGAATATTTACCCAGCCAGGGGAACTTGTTACTTATGAGATTGACGCTGCGCTGGAGAGAGGCATGCCTGAAGTAGTGATACTGCCAGAATCGACCGAGGAAGTCAGCCTGATCGCATCCTGGGCGCTTAAATATCGAATACCGCTTACAGCACGCGGAGCCGGTACTGGTTTAGCCGGAGGTGCGGTTGCGATAAAAGGTGGTGTGATACTGCACTTTTCGCACATGAATAAGCTTCTTGAATTAGACCCTCTTGGCAGAAGCGCAACCGTGCAGCCTGGTCTGGTTAATCTTGATCTGGATAAAATCGTAAAGCAAGATGGTTTGTATTACCCTCCTGACCCGGCAAGCGGGCGCGTTTCTACCATTGGTGGCAACATATCTGTTAATGCAGGCGGTCCACACTGTTTTAAATATGGGGTCACCACCAACTACGTAACCGGTCTCGAGGTGGTAACTGCAAGCGGTGAAGTAATTCAATTCGGCGGGAAAGCGCTCGATTACCCGGGATTCGACTTTTGTGGTCTGATCACCGGAAGTGAGGGGACACTTGGAATAATTACAAAAGCTGACCTGCGCCTGATTCGGAATCCCCCGGGGGTTAGAACATTAATGGCATCCTTTGACACTGTAGCCCTGGCTGGAGAGGCTGTTTCTAAGTTGATCACAATCGGGCTTGTCCCAGCAACACTCGAATTTATGGACCAGCAAATGATGAAAATGATTGAAGAATTCGCCCAGGCAGGGCTACCGGTTGATGCTGGAGCGGCACTAATCATTGAAGTAGATGGTTTTAAAGAAGCTTTATCCCCCCAGGTTGAGGAGATCAGTAAATCCCTCCGTGAGTCATCTGCCTTGGAGATAAGAATTGCGCAAACAGAAACAGAAAGGGAGAAAATATGGTATGGTCGAAAAAACGCGGCAGGAGCAATGGCGCGCCTGGCCCGGGCATATCTAACATTAGACGGCACCGTGCCGCGCAGTAATCTGGCTGAAATGCTGGAAAGCATAAACCAGATCTGTTCACGACTCGAATTAAGAGTAGCTTATGTATTCCATGCAGGTGATGGTAATCTGCACCCATTTCTGCTAATAGATGATCCGGACAATCAAGACCTGATGAAAAGAATCCACCGGGCCGGCAGGGAGATAATGGAGTTATGTGTTGAAAGCAAAGGCACCATCACAGGTGAACACGGTGTTGGTCTTGAAAAAAAGGAATATATGCCGCTTATGTACAGCGAAGATGAATTAAAGGCGATGAAGGAACTTAAACGCCTGTTTGACCCGGAAGGAATTCTGAATCCGGGTAAAATCTTCCCAGAAGATGGAGACACAGAATTACAAAAATTGGAGGAAACGCAAATATTCGAAGGCAGTCTGGCACCAGTTTCCAGACCTTATTCAACATCCGAAGCCAGATCGTTTATAAAGAAAGCTAACCATCAAAAAACTCCACTTCATATACTCGGTGGAGGCACGAAATCCAGGCAACCTGACGGGGTTGATCATTATATTTCCACTGAGCACTTGACCAGCATTCATAAACTTTCCATTGATGACTTATATGTAACTGCTGGCGCAGGATTGAGACTAAACCTGCTTCAAGAACAACTTGAGGAATTCGGGGTCTGGGTCCCTCTCTTTACTCCCTGGGAGGATTCCACTATAGGAGGCATTGTATCCTCCAATTTCAACGCTCCTTTACGGACGCGATACGGAGGAGTGCGCGATCTTGTGCTTGGGTTGGAAGTCATCCTTCCAGATGGCAGAAAGATAAGAACCGGCCGCCCAGTTGTGAAAAATGTGGCTGGATATGACATGACAAAACTTTTTATAGGTTCTGCAGGAGCGCTGGGATTTATCTCTGAAGTTACATTTAAACTGGTATCAACACCGCGCACCAGGGTGAGCCTGAATATGGCAGTTGATACCCTTAACCTAGCGCTCGAGATCGGTGGTCTACTTAACCGGGTTTGTCTGGTTGCATCATCCCTGATAATCCGCATGGTTTCTTCTGAAAACCAGGATCCAACTTTCCGCCTTACATATACCGCCGAAGGTTATCCCGAAGATGTGACTAGTGAATTCGAGCAGGTAAATGATATTATCAACCGCTTCGATATCACTGAATATGAACATGTTGAATGGTCATCCGGGACAGAAATCTGGGGAAACTGGATCAAGACGAAAACGAAGAAGGCGAAAAACAGTTTATTCCGAAATGATCGGGATATACCTCCCCTTCCCTTGGGAGATGGAGTAATTTTTCAGATTGGAATTCCACCAAAGGATTTAACTCAATTCATAAATGAAAATATGGAGGAAATGGGGTTGGCGGATTTGATCCTCGACCTACCTAATGGTATGTGTTATTTGGAGGCGCCGACTCTTTCAGATTCAATAATCCAATTTATTAACATGCATAATGGTTATGTTAAGAGAATACCCGCAAGTCAGCTGGGGTTCATTAAATCAGACTATTGGGGGTATAAACCAGCAAGCATTCAATTAATGCGCAGCCTGAAGAATATGTGGGATCCCGCTGGTATTCTGAACGCGCGTTGAACTAAACTAGGCTGAACAGGAAATATTAAAAAGTGTAATAACTCCGTTCCTCAAATGGAAGAATTCCAGACCTTCGAAGAATCGAACGAAAAAACATCCGAACTATCAAAGTGCCTGATAAGACTGGTTGCGTTAATCACACTTGCTGGCTTACTCGCAGCCCTTCTCAAGTTCAACCGCGATAACGCCACACTGCAAATTGCAGGTGTGTTCGATATAAACACAAAATTATCTATAAAAGATGTGGATATAACAATCAGACCGGCAGAAAGTTCTTCGAGAGAAGTAGAGGCAGATGTTTACTTGAGCATTAAACCCCCTGCCAGATTCCCCATCCCGGGGGGAAAGTGTTCTTCTGTTCTGGTGGAAGCAGATGGTTATCACGACTGGAAACATCTATTCTGCCCATCTTACTCAGAGGTTATCAATATTGAGTTAAACCTAATCCCATCCTTCCTGCCGAAACCTTTCCCTCAAGAGTTTGAAACATAATAAAAAAAGCCCTCCAGGAACGCCTTCCTGAGGGCATCTGATTCTCAATTAGAATTCTCTATGCAGGCTGTTGTTCCAATAATGGTCTGAACTTATAGCCATAAACCAGCATACCGCGCTCATCCCCATCCTGACGCAGACGGCGGGTCACCATCTCCACCGGAGTGCCGATCTCAACCTTGCTCTCGCCAACATCGGTCAATTGAGCTGTAACCAATGGACCTTCTTCAAGTTTTACCAGCGCAATCATGTAGGGTGCGTATTCCTCGTATCCTGCAGGCGCTTCATAGACAGTGGTATAAGAATAAACCTCACCTTTACCGCTGAAATTGTACAGATTCTTCGCTTCTTTACCGCATTCAGGACATATATCGCGCGGCGGGAACAGCTTTGCACTGCAATGAGGGCAGACTTCCCCAACAAGCCCGTACCTCTGTCGCTTCAATCGCCAATGGCTTGGGATTTCCATTAACTACATCTCCTAATTCGTTATTTTTTATAAATACCTATAAATACCGCTAATGTGACCTAAAGTATATGAATAAGTAACTATCAAGAACTATCAGATTGGTTTTTTAGCGTTTATTTAGATTAAAAATTAACAAATTGACAATCGCTTTCCCGCTAAATAACCTCCAGGACATGGGTTACAGCGGTAGACGCCGGTCCCCCAAAACACTGGATTAATGCTTTCCTGGCATCCTTGATCTGATTGTCGCCCGCACAACCACGCAGTTGAATGCAGGACTCAACTGCCTGGTATATACCAGTAGCTCCACCGGGATTTCCTCTCGCTTTTAGACCACCCATTGTGCTGATAGGCAATTCTCCCTCAAGAGCGATTGAACCATTCTGGGCGAACCGCCAGCCACCTCCACGGTCAGCCAGACCTGCAGCCTCTAATGTGAGGGCTGCATAAATTGAATATGCATCATGCAGTTCAAATAAATCAATATCCTGTATAGAGATGCGAGCTTGAACCAGAGCTGATTTGATCGAATCGCCTGCAGCGGACAAGTTAAGCGGGTCAGGGCGATCATGCAGTGCCAGCATATCGGTCACCATGCTCGATCCGCTGATTCTAACAAGCGGATGAGGGAATCCTGGTGGCACCAGTTCGGGTCTGGTTATCATCAACGCGGCAGAGCCATCCGCATTTGGGGCGATATCGAACAAATTAAGCGGATCGCTGACGATGCTGGCTCTCTGGTAAATCGCCGGATTTATCGCCCTGCGAAACATTGCATACTGGTTAGCAACACCATTTCCATGGGCTACCAATGGAAACCCACCAAACGACTCTCTAGGTGCATCAAATTCGTAAATATATCTCTGCATGAGAAGCGCAGCCTGGGCAGTCGGGGTAAGACCCTGAGCGGCTTCATAATCGCTGTCCCCCATAGTGGTCAAAGCCTCATCGACTGAAGAACCAATCTGATCAGTAAATTTTTCAACCCCTACAACCAGCGCTGCATTCACTTCTCCTGACAGCACAGCGAGATAACCAGCTCGAAGGGCTGCCCCGCCGGATGCCCCGGCAGCCTCCATGTTTGTGGCTTCAATACCCACTAAACCTGCGAAATCAGCAATCAGCGCACCTAAATGCGACTGCCGTGATAAACGCGGGGCAAGCATATTTCCAACATAGAGAGCCTGGGGTTGCATGCCAGCGCAATCTTTAAGTACCGCTTCGATCGCAATCAATGCCAACTCGCGCAAAGACAGATCCCAATGTTCTCCAACAGGCGTTTGCCCGACACCTGCAATTACAACTTCTGTCATAAATCCTCCATCATTATTCTGTCGATATTAATCAATCCCCATTAAAATCATACATTTACAGGTTTTCATTCCTAAATTTAAGTTATTTAACCACTAATTTACCGCGCATTCGTGCATAGGTTGCATAGTCAATTTCTGTGCGGCGATTGATATAATCCATGGTTCGAGGCGCATTCAACCTTTTCGTCTCGATCCCGTCCGTAACTGTGATCGCAAACGCATCCGATCCTGCCCCTGAACCAAAGGATACCATCATAATCCTGTCGCCCGGTTTAGCAACATCCAATACCGCCGAAAGACCAATAATCGCAGCTCCGGCGTAAGTATTGCCGATTACAGGAACCAGCAATCCTGGTTCAATCTGCTCTTTGCTGAATCCAAGCATCGCGCCAACTCTGAGCGGGAACTTGGTGTTAGGTTGATGGAATACAGCAAATTTATAGTCCTCCGGCCCGGTGCCGGTAGCCTCCATCAGCGCTTTGCCCGCCTCGCTTATATGCCGGAAGTATGCAGGATCTCCTGTGAAGCGCTGACCATGTTCGGGGTACTTCTGATCAGCGCGGCGCCAGAAATCCGGTGTATCGGTTACAAACGAATAAGTAAAATCAATCACTGCCAGTGACTCACTTGCTGGTCCGAGCAGATAAGCTGCGCCGCCCGCACCCGCGGTATATTCAAGCGCATCACCAGGTTTTCCTTGAGCGGTATCCATACCCGCTGCCAGCGCGTAGCGAGCCATATTCGAACCCACAAATCCGATCGCAGCGACCATCGCCTCCGTTCCCGCTTTGCAGGCAAATTCCCAATCTGCTGCCTGTACATTGGGAACCGCGCCGATTGCTTCAGCAACCAGGGTGGAAGTCGGTTTTACCGCATATGGATGGGACTCTGAACCCACCCAGACCGCCCGAATAAGTTTGGGATCAATATTTGCTCTTTTCAACGCATTCCTGGAAGCCTCAATAGACATCGTCACAACATCCTCGTCCAGCCCGGGAACCGCTTTTTCCTTTACTGGCAGTCCTCCCTTTCCATCGGTCCAGATGCGCGATACTTCTGTTGCAGGCAGCCTGTAGCGGGGTACGTAAGCACCATACCCAACAATACCGACAGGATGCTCTGGTTTTAATAAAATGTCGTCACTCATAATTGAATTCAACTCCTCTTATAACTGTAAATCACAGTCCAACCACATTCCTTACCTTATTAATTATCCATCATAATCTTTGATAAAAAACATGACCAGCAATATATCAATTCTTATTCTTCGCTAGGAAGATAACCCCATTCCTCCAGCAGTTCCTGTGCCCGGTCGATTCGGATAGTACCTTCCAATACCATTTTTTCAGCCAGCCGTTCAATGAAAGACCCTTCAGCGCCTGCTGAGATTGCTACCTGGCGAGCATGTAAGCCCATGTGCCCGCGTTGGATTCCTTCGGTGGCAAGAGCGCGAAGAGCGGCGAGATTCTGGGCTAAACCAACCGAGACGATTACCTCTGCGAGCTCCCGTGCGCTTGTAATACCCATTAATTTAATTGAAGCTCTTGCCCCAGGGTGTACGCGCGTCGCTCCGCCAACAATACCAACCGCGAGCGGCATTTCAAGAGAGCCTATAAGGTTTCCGGAATCATCCTTCCCCCATGTACTCAGGGATGTATAAATACCGCCCCTGGCAGCAAAGGCATGCGCCCCAGCCTCCACAGCCCGCCAATCATTGCCGGTTGCAATTACAACCGCGTCGACGCCATTCATAATCCCTTTATTATGTGTGGCAGCCCTGTATGGGTCTGAAGCAGCGAAAGCCCATGATTCAATTATCCCATCCCTGACCTGCTCAGCTTTATAATCACTAAAAGCCAGATCTTCAAGCCTGATTGTGCAGTACGCTTTTGCGATTCTGCGGTCGGCAAGGTTGGACAGGATACGCAGATGAGCGCGTCCACCGCTGATAGTTTCGATGTAAGGCGATATTTTTTCAACAGCAGTGTTTACCGCGTTTGCGCCCATCGCGTCTCTCACATCATAAATCAGGTGTACAACAAGGAAAGATCCTATTGGGGAAGACTCAATTTTACGGACTTCAATATCGCGCGGTCCCCCGCCAATTTTTTCTAAAACTGGGTCAATTCCAGCCGCAATCGAAATCAAATTTTGTTTTTCGGCTAGCAATTTTTCCTGTGCAAGGTTCAAGTCCGGGATATCAAGAACCTGGATCTGTCCAATCATCTCGGGTTCGGATGCTTCTGCCTTAAAACCACCGCTCGCCCGAGCAAGTTTTGCCATAAATGAAGCGCCCGCTATCACCGATGGCTCTTCTACAACCATCGGAACAAGCAGTTCCCGCCCATTAACAACAAAATTTAATGCGATTCCAAGAGGCAATGGGAAGGTGCCAATAACATTTTCAATCATATGATCAGCCTGGTCAACTGTCAGGGAGTCAGCGCCTGTTATTCTACCGATGTCATCCTGGCTAATCAGATTTGCCTTCCGCAGCAATTCCCAGCGCTTATCAAACGAAAGGTTATAAAATCCCGGCAGGCGGGATCCAGACGGTTTATCGTTCATCTTCATGAATATACCACTTTAACTTTTAGGTCTTTTAACTGGATAAATCCAATGCGTCGCATATATTTCGTTTTTTATCCCCTTTTATCTTAACAACCGAAATCTTATAGCGTAACTATACTAGCAAAAACTATCAAATTCGGACTGAATAGGGTAAAATTGTCTAGAGGAAAAGGATTTTTGATGGTAGTGCTCACACGTGAACAATTGGAGGACAGGTTAGCAGCACTGCACCGCGCTAGCCTGGAACTTGTCAGCGACATTTCTTCAAAGGATTTACTGGAACGTATTGTCAGAACAGCCCGCCAGCAAGTCGGAGCCCGCTATGCTGCAATTGGCGTGGTGGACGATTCTGGAAACCTCGTCCAGTTCATTCCAATCGGCTTAACCCAGAAAGAAATAAACCGGATCCCCTATGAACCTGTAGGGAAAGGATTGCTGGGTCACTTTAAGGACAACCCAAAACCAATCCGGCTCGCAGAGGTAGCGGACGATCCTCGCAGCGTCGGTTATCCCGCAAACCATCCGGCTATGCATGCTTTTCTCGGCGTGCCGATACTTTTAGGAAACAAAACACTCGGTCAGTTATATTTGGCTGACAAGATTGACCATCCAGAGTTCACTGAGCAAGATGAACGCGTAATTGAAACGCTTGCTGCTTATGCCGCAGTAGCGATAAATAACTCCCGGATGTATGAGGAGATTCTAGAGCGTGACAGCCAGTTAATCCAGATTAATGAAGATCTGAATCTGCTGAATGAAGTAGCTGAAACGCTTGCGAGCTCTTTTTATGTCGAGGATATTATCGAAAAAACACTGGAAATTGTAATTGATCGAATGGATATTGATGCGGCTGAAATATACCTGCGCGAGGATGGCGAAAAGGAACTCCAGCTGGCGTTGCACCGCGGAGATTTTACGGAAACATTTTTCTACCGGGATCATTTTAAGATAGGTCAAGGTCAAATAGGATTGGTATCTGAAACTGGAAACCCGACTAAATGTATAGATCTTCAGAACGAAATTGACCATCTACGTCCAGGCTTGATAGATGCTGGTTTCAACTGTTTAGGATTTGTTCCTCTCAGTTCAAGCAGGGAAGTAATCGGCGTGCTTGCGGCTGCGACAAGAAAGAAGGGCTCACTCGATATGCGCGGTATGAGTTTACTGACCAGCATTGGCAACTGGGCGGGTATAACAATTGAAAACGCACGATTAAACCGGCAGTCACGACGTCTTGCTGTACTGGAAGAACGCGAACGCATTGGAATGGATTTGCATGATGGTATTATCCAGTCCATTTACGGTGTCGGTCTGACCCTTGATTACGTGCGCATGTTATTAACTGAAAACCCCGAAAACGCCAGATCAAAGATTGAAGAATCAATCGACGATTTGAATGAAGCAATTCGTGATATCCGGGCTTATATCCTGGATTTACGACCGCGCCAGTTTCATGGCGAAGACCTGAAAGAGGGCCTCCAGCGATTGGTTGATGAGTTTCGGGCAAATTCAGGGACTACCGCGATATTGGTTGGACCGGAAAACGGTCTCGTAGATTTTCCCGCGGACAACGCTACAGCACTTTTCCACATCTGCCAGGAAGCACTAGCGAATGTTGCCAAGCATTCCAGCGCCAAATATGCCGAAATACACCTTTGGGTAGCTAAAGACCGGGTTCTGCTGGAAGTATCAGATAATGGTGCGGGCTTCGATCTGCAGAAAATGAGCGTGACACTTGGGCACGGGTTATCCAATATGCATGTGCGCACACGAAAAGTAGGCGGAGATGTGGAAATCACATCACATCCAGGGCAGGGAACAACGATCTTAGCGTGGGTGCCACGCTGGGCTTCCTGAGAAATCCCAAACACCTTTGAATGGATCTAATAAAAAGTCGAAGTAACCAGAAAGTGAAGCTGGCTCGTTCACTTCGACTTCGAAAAACGCGTCAAAAGACCGGTCTTTTTCTAGCGGAAGGGATCCGGCATACCGGAGAAGCGTATGAATCTGGCGCGGTAATTGAATTTATTTTATTTTCACCAGATCTATTAAGCAGTCAATTTGCGCTCAATCTGATCGACCAGGTTTCAAATTCAGGCGTACCCTGTTACCCGACTGCACCTAACGTTTTTGTTTCGATAACGGAAAAGGAGCACCCACAAGGAATTTGCGCTGTTGTCCAGCAACCTGACCTGAGACTGACCAGATTGGAGCCGCACAATTTTCCATGGGGAGTTGCGCTAATTTCACCCCAGGATCCCGGAAATATCGGGACAATCCT
Organism: Anaerolineales bacterium; assembly: GCA_046259385.1. Lineage (GTDB taxonomy): Bacteria > Chloroflexota > Anaerolineae > Anaerolineales > UBA4823 > CAVWDI01. The sequence continues at coordinate 48,646 of JBJYWI010000157.1, read as the reverse complement.
GAGATCTATCGATGCGGTCGGCGCAAGCGGGTTGATCCTGATCGACTCGAGCGCAGATCCTTTTCACCCCTCCAGTGTGAGAGCCAGCATGGGAATGGTGTTCTGGTATTCAATAGCAATGTGTTCCTTCAAAGAATTCGCTATCTGGGCTTCCGAGAACAATTATGCAGTATACGGCAGTTCCTCTCACAGCGGTATTGACATCCACAACATTAGCGATATCCAACTCCCACTGATTCTGCTCCTGGGAAGCGAGCGCCAGGGTTTGATGGAAAAACACAATGCCCAATGTGTAGAAGTCATCAGCCTCCCGATGCAGGGCAGGGCGAGTTCCCTCAATTTGGGCGTGGCGGCAGGGATTTTGCTGTACCAAATCCGTGATAAACTTTCGCTGAAAATGATTTAAGGAGATACTTAAGGGACATTATTCAGAGGAGAAAAAAATGACCGATACCTCTTACAGGACAATGGGACAGCAGTTCGGCAGGCGATCATGGGCGGAGCCGTGGAAGATAAAGATGGTTGAGCCAATTACTATCATCAGCGATCAAGAGAGAGAAATAGCGCTTGAAAATGCCGGGTTTAACACTTTCCTGCTCCGTTCGCGGGATGTCTACATCGATTTACTCACTGACAGCGGGACCAGCGCGATGAGCGATCGCCAGTGGGCAGGAATCATGCTTGGAGATGAAGCATACGCTGGAAGCCGTAATTTCTACCACCTTGAAGACGCGGTGAGGACTTTCTATGGTTACCAGAATGTCGTTCCTACTCACCAGGGTCGTGGAGCGGAGCATTTATTGAGCCAAACAACCATAAGTCCCGGTCAGATCATTCCCGGAAATATGTATTTCACAACTACCAGGTTGCACCAGGAACTTGCCGGTGGAAAATTTGTAGATGTAATTATAGATGAAGCACACCAACCCCAGAACCTGCACCCTTTCAAAGGCAACGTCAACCTTGCAAAACTAGAGCAGTTGATTAAGCGAGAAGGTCCAGAAAATATCGCCTACATCAGCATCGCAGGTACCGTCAATATGGCAGGTGGACAACCTATAAGCATGGAAAATACCCGTGAATTGAGAGGGCTTTGCAATAAATACAATATAAAAATATTCCTGGATGCCACCCGAATATCCGAAAACGCTTTTTTCATCCAGCAGCGAGAAGAAGGCTACGAAAAAACACCCTTGGCGGATATTGTCCTGGAGCTTTGCAGCTATACAGACGGTGCTTGGATGAGTGCGAAAAAAGACAACCTTGTAAATATCGGAGGCTGGCTGGCTGTAAACGATCCGGAGTTGTTCGATAAGCTGCGCAATATGGTGGTGGTCTACGAAGGGCTGCATACTTACGGAGGTATGTCTGGGAGAGACATGGAAGCGCTGGCGATTGGCATCGTTGAAGGGGTTCAGGATGAGCATATTCGCTCCCGGGTTGGTCAGGTTCATTATTTAGGCAGGCTATTAATTGATTGGGGTATTCCGATAGTTCAACCGGTGGGGGGACACGCCATTTTTCTGGATGCAAAGGGTTTCTACCCGCATATACCACAGGATCAATATCCAGCCCAGATGCTGGCTGCCCAACTATACCTTGACTCTGGAGTGCGCAGCATGGAACGCGGCATCGTCAGCGCCGGGAGGGATCCAAAAACCGGCGACCACCGCTACCCAGCTCTCGAGCTAACCCGCCTGGCAATTCCAAGACGAGTCTACACCCAGGCACATATGGATGTTGTAGCGGAAGCAGTTAAAAAAGTTTATGACAAACGCCAGCAAACCCATGGGCTGGAGATGGTCTATGAACCTGAATACCTGCGCTTCTTCCAGGCTCGTTTCAAACCCTTATAAATAGAAAGTGACCATTTATATGGGAATACGGTTCACTGTTTTACTTCTCTTCTCCAGAATGAAGAGCGATTCGGTTTGAAGTATGATAAGGAAATCATAAACAGGTGGATTCGAACTGGATAATTTGCCGAATGACAACTTTCGCAATTCGGATGGGATTTAATCAATGAGCACACAAAGGAGGTTATACTTCGATCTTGTTGAGAAAATCCTGCCAGCATTTATTCATACGGCGGTGGAGGAATAGATGAACTTTGGCGAGTGGAAGTATTATTCGGGAACCAAAATCTCAGGTTAATTTACTAACCTCAATATATTAGAGAGATACCGTAAGAACTTGTATTTGCACGGAAAACCGGATATAAGAAAAGAAACTGATTCTTAGTGTAAAAAGCGCAAATTTTCTCGATTCCAATGCTGCCTGGGGAGAATAATTTATCAGAGTAAAGAAAATCTGCCTTTAATTTATTCCCCTTTACCATAACCGCCCCCACCCGGGGTTCGAATACTGAGAACGTCGCCTGCCTGCAGTTCAATCGATGCTTTTCCAGGAAGGTGATGTTCTTGCCCTTTACTTAACAACATATTTTCACCCAACTGCCCGGGTTCGCCTCCTGCAAGGCCATAAGGTGCCAGGCGCCGCCGTTCAGTCAGCAAAGTGACGTGGGCATCTGTTAACATTTTGATGTCCCTCCTGATTCCATCCCCTCCAGAAAATCTCCCAAAACCACCAGAACCGCGACGCAGCTCGTAACGAAGAACCTGGAACGGATAATCAAACTCGATTGCCTCTACAGGGGTGTTGAGAGTGTTTGTCATATGCGAATGCAGTCCGGATAGCCCAGGAGACTCGAAACCAGCGCCAATACCACCTCCTATCGTCTCATAATAGGCGAAGTTTTTCGCCCTGAAAGGATCAAAACCTCCGATAGTTATATTGTTCATTGTCCCCTGGCTCGCAGCAGGGATCCTTACATTCATATCCTCCAACCCTCTAATCTTTGCAAGCGCTCCAAGTAACACATCAACTATCCTCTGGGATGTTTCCACATTACCACCAGCGACAGCGGCTGGCGGTTTAGCGTTCACAAGCGATCCGGCAGGGGCGATAATTTCAATCGGCCTTAAGCAACCGGAATTGTTGGGAATATCCAATCCCAGCAGGCTCCTAAAGACATAATAAACCGCTGAAAAGGTAATCGCGTAAACTGCATTAAGGCTCCCCTTTTGCTGAGGCGCTGTGCCGGTGAAATCGATTGCTGCCGAACCTGAATCAATCCTGACAGAAACCCTGATCGGGACGGGTTCATTGCCAATCCCGTCATCGTCCAGATAATCAACAAAGCTGTATTCCCCCTTCCCGAGTTTATTCATCAGGTTGCGGGTTAAACGCTCAGTATAATCAAGCAACTCAGCCATATAAAACGATATATCCTGTTCCCCATAGCGATCATGCATCTTTAGGAAACGTTCGACTCCGCGTTTGTTTGCAGCAATCTGAGCCAGCAGATCACCGCTTCGCTCAATAGGGGTGCGCACATTTGCCAAAATGGTGTCCATCAAAGCTTGATTCAGGACTCCATTTTGAATCAATTTTGTAGGCGGGATAATAATCCCCTCCTGGAAGATCTCCCTGGAAACAGGCATTGAACCTGGTGACATACCGCCCACATCGGAATGATGGGCACGGCTGGCGACAAATCCAATCAATTTGTGGCGGTTCTTACTGTTTGCATCTTTCTCCCCGACCTTCTGACTAAATACCGGCGATACCAGGGTAATATCCGGAAGATGTGTCCCACCCCGAAAAGGATCGTTGAGGATGATTACATCTCCTGGAGACAAATCGGAGCATTCCTGCACCGCAGCCTGCACTGACAAAGGCATCGAACCTAGGTGGACTGGTATATGGGCTGCTTGGGCGACCATGTTTGTATACCGGTCAAATAACGCACAGGAATAATCCCGGCGTTCTTTAATATTCGGTGAATAGCTGGACCGGCAGAGTACAACTCCCATTTCCTCTGCAATTGCAGCGAATAAATGTTTGAAAATCTCAAGACGGACAGGGTCGTATTCGCTCAAACTGCCTCCAACAAACCAAAGCTTTCATTTACGAAAAAACTTTTTATGATTGACCCACTTCAACCACCAAATTCGCATAGCGATCCACAACAGCATTATCACCTCGAGAGAGCAGTACGGTTGTATCGGAGCGCACCACCACTGCAGGACCTGAAATCCTGTCTCCCGCCAGCAAACGGTCCCAGAGATAAAACGGGGTCGATATAGATTGAAACCCTTCGCTTTTTTTTGCTGACGCTGATCGCTCTGGATTGTAAATGACCGGTTTATTTTCAATAAACGCCCTGGACGGGTCTGAATCGCCCATAGGTACTTCGCTTAAACGCGGGGGAGGAATTTCCCCTACCCCCCGAACACGGATATTTACAATTTCCACAGGTTCTTCCGGTTGGCTGTATCCATAAATTCTGTAATGGCGCTTGTGAAATACCTGGATAAACTCGGGGCTGTAGGGAACTCGCAGTTCGAAAGACTGACCTTTGTAGCGTACATCCAGGGACTTTTCGATCTCAATGCAGTTTGCTTGAACCCCCTCCTCTGCCATCTCTCTCAAACCCTTCTGTACCAACGGCGTAAAAAGGTCATCAAGCGGAGGTTGATTATCTTGGGTTTCCAACATTACTGTCTGGACATAATCTTTGATCACATCAGCCGCAAGCATGCCGTAAGCGGATAAAGTAGAAGCCAATGGGGGGACGACCACAACCGGAATACCGGTCCTGCGTGCTAACTCAACCGCGTGCAATCCCCCCGATCCACCAAAGGAAAGCATCCTGCAGTATTTGGGATCATACCCGCGCTCAACCGAAATAACCCTGAGCGCCCTCTCCATATGTGCATTGACGATCTCCACCACCCCTAATGCAGTCTGGAAAAGATCCAAACTTATTTGTTCGCCAATTTGGGACAAAACTTCCACAGATTTTTTCTCGATCAAGGGCAGCCTGCCTCCCAGAAAGTGTTCGGGCGCAAGCCTTCCAAGGACGAGATTAGCGTCCGTTACAGTGGGAAAATCACCCTTTCCATAACATGCCGGACCAGGATCGGAACCGGCGCTTTGCGGTCCGACTCGCAGCGCTCCACCAGCATCAACATGGGCTATCGAGCCTCCTCCTGCTCCGATGGTATGGATATCTAGGACTGGAATCCGGATAGGAAATCCTGCTATTGCCGCCTCGGTTGTGATTCTGGGTTCCTCATCAACCAGAGAAACATCGGTTGAAGTACCCCCCATATCGAAAGTTATCGTAGATGGTTTGGAATAGGATACATCATTATTTTCCTCAAAATGGATATAAGTTGCATCTAATGTGATTGCATTTGCTCCAACCACCCCTCCCGCCGGTCCGGATAAAATGCTCCGAACCCCATTCGAGCGCGCCTGCTGGACATTGATGCTGCCGCCATTGGACTGCAAGATCCTGAAATTAATTTTCGCCTTCAACTCCGAAAAACGTTCTTCCAGGTGGGAGAGATAGCGGTTCAATACCGGTGATACATATGCATTTACAACAGTTGTGCTCATCCGCTCATATTCACGGTATTCAGGCAGCACCTCACTTGATAGAGACACAAAATAGCCCTGATCACGCAACAACTTACCTATTTTCTGCTCATGGGATGGGTTTAAAAATGAAAATAAAAGGCATACAGCAACAGCATCAATACTCTTATTGTCAAATTCTGCCAGAAGTTTTTGTAATGAAACTTCCTCCAGCGGCTTTTGAACTACCCCGCGACAATCGATTCTCTCCGCTGCCTCAAAGCGCAGGTAGTCCGGGACAATTGGAGGCGGCAACTGAGGGGTGAGATTGTATAATTCCGGACGGTTCTGCCTACCAATTTGAAGCACATCCCGGAACCCTTCTGTGGCGACCAGCGCTGTCCTGGCGCCTTTGCGTTCTATCAGCGCATTCGTGGCAACGGTAGATCCATGAATGATGTCAACGGTTATTTCCTCCGGTTGATTCAATTCAGGGACAATTTGTGTTAAGCCATCCAGGACCACCTGAGCTGGATTTTCAGGTGTGGTCGGGAGCTTTAGCGATTGAAGGCTGCCTGCGCCGGGGTCATGCACCACAAAATCGGTGAATGTCCCTCCAATATCAATACCAATACGAAGGACGGCGGGTTTCGAACCTCTGTCTTCGGACAGCCTGTCATCCAAAAATGTCATTCCACACATTCACCTCATCAACTTTGAAAGAATCAAGCCCACCAGCTCATCTCTATTGTTGTGATCCACTCGGATCAGTTCAATGGCAGGAAGCTTTTTAATCTCATTAAGGAAAGGGTGATTCCGTCTTGATATCGTTCCAATGAGATCAATCTCGCTCGTAAATATCCTCTTGACTGTTCTACAGAATAAATCAGAAAGGATTTCCATTGATCCAATTTCATCAATCACTATCAATTCCCCGGCTGAAAAGCTTTTCTTAATCGCATCAACACCAATTGAATCCAATATTTGAATATCGACCCTATATTTCCCCACTCTTAATTCAGATTCAAAGTCCACACTGGCAAGAGTTCCCCTGCGCCCATCCAGGGAGATAAGTTCAAAACCAAATCTCCTGCCAGCCTTTCTGACCTCTCTGGTAATGAAACCACCTGCAAGTCCTGAATACAGTTCCAGCACCTTTTCAATAACGGTGGTCTTACCGCAACCGGGTTCACCGGTCAGGAGAATGCGGATCGCCATAGCAAAGGAGAGTGTACGATATGTATTTCTCCATGTCAAACAATCCGGATTCTAATCCCGATTATTTATTTTCTTCTCGGTATAAATTAAAATAAATTCTCCCGCAACTATTTTCTATTTTGCGGGTTAAAGTGGTTGAAAGGAGGTTCAAATTATTATTTCCGAAATTCAGGAAAAATTGTCCATTTTAATTTAAGTAACTATACAAAAATTTGATAAGGAGAGACAAATGAGTGCTTCTGCGTTTGAATTAGAAACCCGGGAATTCCCGTGGTGGATCCCGCTGATGCAGGGGATTGCCTCGGTGATCTTCGGGCTGCTTCTGCTTTTTGTCAGGGAGGAATTTTTATCCATCATCGTTGTATTACTCGGTTTATACTGGTTGATATCCGGTATCTTTAACATCATAAGTATTTTCATAGATAAATCCGCCTGGGGCTGGAAGTTAATTGTAGGTATTCTAGGTGTTATCGCCGGTCTGATCGTTATCCAACATCCACTGTGGGGGTCCTTTGTGCTACCAGCTGTGGCTGCAATTCTGCTCGGTATTCAGGGACTGATTGTTGGGATAATCGGGCTGGTATTCGCACTTAAAGGTGGAGGCTGGGGTGCCGGAATACTGGCTGTTGTCAGCATCATTATCGGGTTGCTGCTGTTATTTAATGCGGCAGTTGCCGGGCAATTACTTGTGATCCTGCTGGGGATTGTGATGATCATCGGCGGAATTGCAGCGATTATCTTTGCTTTCCAGGTGAAGTAGTCACAAGAAAGGAATATTAAGAAAATAAAAACCTCCGGGAAGCGCAACCCCGGAGGGTGTTTTTTAACCAACTTTTTAGGGAGGAATTATTAAGAATACTGAAAGATTGATATTTCAAGATGTTGTGAATATTTGGGTAAATCCTGTGTAAAATAACTCTTAAACAGCCAGAACCCCAAATATAATTTCTTATTTACCAACCTCAGGGAGCACCTAATTATGGACCTGGAAATTCATGAATTTCTGATTAAGCATCTAAATGCGATTTTTGAAAATGATATCTCAACTTACCATGCCACCACCAGCCAAGACCTGACTCTTTATGAGTGGTGGGTGACGCCCCACCGACTTGAGGGTCTGCCTTTCCACGATTTTATGATGTCGGAAAACGCCCGGCGCGGACTGGTCTTTGGCGCTGAGTTAGAAGGAGAAAGCAATGGCGAACCGCCCCGGACACGATACGACCTGGCAAACCTGCATATTCAACGCTACGGAGAGGCAGCAATCGCCAGCTATACTCTGCTCACAAGCACAGGGACGGATGAAGGCGTATCTGTCGCCGCCCACAATGAAAGCCGGGTAATTGTCAGGTTGGATGGGGATTGGAAAGTAGTCCATGTTCATAAATCTCCTGCTTATCGGTCGTCACATATAGGTTAATTGCATCAAATACTTCTTCCAACACACGCAAAGCAGTTCTGGCTGACCTCGAAATCCTGACCACTTTCACTTTAGAAAAAACCCAAGAAGCAGAGGGGATAAAGCTTAAGAGGGCAACTATCCGAATGATATCTAAGAATACCTTGCCAATCTTAATATTTCAACTTGCCGGGTGCTCATATCAGAGTCAGACAAATTAATTGAATCCGCATCCATTGTCCATGAAAGAAGCGACTGGCATGCTGGATATTACGGTTGGGTCCAATCTATGTATATTTTGCTCAAATTCCCAGGAAGAAAAATAAATGTTACTTCCTTGATCCGCGCTGGTTAAGTAAGCGAAGAAAGAAAGCCTTCACAATTTAAGGCTGCATGTGCACTAAGATGACATCCGGAGGGTAAATGTATATCTCAAGAATGGATTTAATAAGTCCCCTATAATATTTTATTGTTCAATTTCACTAATGAGTTAGATTAATCACCAGCCAAGTTCGGGTCTGGGACTGCCTGCATTTTTTCGCCCATCGGGGTAGTTGCCCGTATAAAACCTGCGAAGATCAGGAGCACCCCAAAAAATTCGCCCAGGTACAATGCCGCCGGAATCCCAAAGCGGCTGAAGGCCCCGCCAAATGCCGGCAGGAGCGCTCCTGCAGCGATAAGGAGGTTGCCAATCGTACGGTGAAGCAGTACCCTCTTCCGCCAGAATAACCAGGCTGAATAAAGCGCCCCACCTACAAGTGTAATTGTCCCATACAGGTTGAAAAAAGGCGTTAAAACCCTTACACCAGGCGTGGTGATCGCATGTCCGCTTAATTCGCTGCCGGTATGCACACTGGCAGTCAACAGGGAAGGATCCAGTTGAGCTGTGAATACACGAATCGCGGCATAAAGTGAGGCAGCCAATAACACTATCATTGTCGCGTTCGCCCACCTCTTCCTCACTAACAGATAGACAGTACCCTGACCAAGCCATGCCGCAACCAGCACCGCGCCAAACAGGTACCAGGCTCTGTAAACGATTGAATTCCAGCCAAATGCGCCGTAGTAAAACTCGCAAAAACCGCCAATGCCATAAAAGATAAGCCCAATCCCCCAGATCAGGAGGTAAGTTCCCTTTCGCATTCTGTAACGCCTGAATACCAAAAACGCGAAAATAAAACTGATTATGGAAGAAATCAATGGAATAAATACAAACAAAACGTTCATGAAAACACCTCTAAGGATAATATTGGCATATTAAATAAAATAGCGAAGGAGAACAAATAGACTGACAACAATCAAAAGCAGGACAAACACTGCTACCAGACTGATTGCCACCGGAATAATTTTTTCATACAGGCCAGGATAGGCTCTTTTTTGGGGAGGTTTAACTTCTCTACTCACAAAATTGGTCTCTGATCGGAAATTAAGAGATTCTATACCAGCCAGATATTCCTGGAGAAGTTAAGTTTGGATAGAATTTTATTAGCAGTTGATAAGAAACTCTGAGGGCTATTTCAGGAAATTAACCGCTTGAAGTACAGGTGGTGCCTGTCAAAACTCCCATACATCGACTCTCCCGCGCATGCCGAGACCAGGTGCCAACCTTCTGAGCTCAAATCGTTAAGGTAATCATGGATGAGAGGTAATTCCATCCAGTTCTTGTACTCTCTTCCGTTTTCAAACCTTGGGCGCAATCCGCGGTGGTCCTGAAATGTGACAATAATGTATTCAAATTTTTGGGGCTGGGGTTTCCGGGGCTTTCGCCTGGGCGCACGGACTGGCGCAGGAAACTCACCCTGAACGCGGTTGACTTCACTTCCTGCTTGGCTCTGCGAGCCAAGCATTTCGGAAAGTAAATCAGGGGTTTCTTTTCTCGGTGTCATTCTGCTATTATCCTCTCAGTTAGTTTTAAATAGTCCTCTGCTCCAGCCGACCGGGCTGAATACTCAAAGATTGTTTGACCGTACCCTGGCGCTTCTGAAAGCCGCACATTATAACGGATAGGCTGGCAGACAAATTCTCCAAAATGGTTTTTTAATTGGTTATAGATTTCCTCAGATTTTTTCACCCTGCGATCATAAAATGTGGGCAGGATATATTTGAGAGCCAGGTTAGTATTGTATTTTTGGATCGCGCTGACACTTTCAGAAAATTCCATCAAGCCTTGAAGGGTCAGCACTTCCAAAGAGACCGGTGCCAGGATTTCATAAGCATAAAAAAGGACATTTACCGTAATCACATCCCAACCCGGACCGGAATCCACCAGCACAAAATCAAAACGATCATCAAGCGGTTCCAGAACTTCTGATAGCGTGGTTTCACCGCCGTAATCCTTCCTGGCGATCAGCCTTTTGATACCTGACATAGAACGTCCACCCGCAAGCAGCCCCAGATTCGGGCGGGCAAAATGAATTGCTTCATCCAAATCAACATTCCCAAGAATAAAATCCGCCAACCCGGCTTTCGGATTCTCGCCCAGCGCACGTGCAATCTGTCCCTGTGTATCGACATCGATAAGCAAAATAGTACTTCCAGCCCGGGCAATTCCGGCAGCCAAATTCACAGCAGTTGTCGTTTTTCCCACACCACCTTTTGACAAAGCAATCGCGATTCTTCGCATACTGTCACTCCATATGACTCGCCGAATTAGGAATTTATTGTAACTTATAATCTGGATGCTTGTTTTTCCCGTAATTCGAAAAGCTTTGGTCAATTAAAACAGAAAAGCCCCCGATTCGTCTGCGGGGGCTATTTTGATTTTATTGACAGGATTATTTACAGAGATACGACATTGCTAGCTTGCAGCCCTTTTGGACCTTCTTCGATAGAAAATTCTACCTGTTGGCCCTCTTCAAGCGTTTTGAATCCCTCAGTCTGGATAGCGGAATAATGTACGAATACATCATCCCCATCTTCCTGCGCCAGGAATCCATAGCCTTTAGCATTATTGAACCATTTTACTGTGCCGATAATTCTTTCCGACATTACTACTACTCCTTGAAAAATATGATATTCATTATGGCTGCCTCCATTTTCTATATACCCGGGCATAATACAAAAAGACCCAGGGAAATGCTTTCTGAGTCTTCGTTTATTTCCTCGTAACGAAATAATGTGGCACCCTTAGATTATTGATTCTAACAGCTTGAAAATTTCCCGTCAAGCAGACTTTTAATGTCCATGTGCAACCCAGAACCTACCACCAGCAGTATCGGTCCTAGATTTGATAAATATTTCTGCGGATTCGCAAGTAATTGAACGAGAAGCTCTGACGATGCTACAGCCCCAGCTTAGAACGGACAACCGCTCACAACCGGGTTAAGATTTACCAGAAGTTTTATGAATTCTTCTGCAGGATTTCGGCAATTTGCCCGGCAATTTCTAAAGGTGAACCTTCAAGGAACATCCGTTTCCGCTCCCTGGTCGGCGCCTGGGCCAACCCGGAGACAACTGTGGGCGAACCCTCCACGCCGATAAATTCCGGGTCCGCATCTATATCATGCGCATTCCAGATTGTGACACGCTCTCTCTCAAACGCCCATTCCTTGCGGGCATAATCCATAAAGCGAGGTTCATTGCAGGCGGTTTTTACAGAAACAACACATGGCAAAGGGACTTCCAAAATTTGATAACCGCTCGCGACCTCACGCCTACCTCGCGCGGTTAAGTGATTTCGGTCTAGCTCCATCTCCGTAGTCAAAAACAATCCCCTGATCTGCAACCATTCAGCCAGCCCAGAAGGGACCTGCCCGGTGGCTCCATCCGACGATTCTTCACCGCAGAAGATCAGATCAATATCCCCCAATCTCCTGATTCCCTTTGACAGGGTATATGTCGTCGCAAGCGTATCCGCGCCTGCCAGCACTAGGTCGCTCAACAGATAGATGTGATCAGCACCCATTGCAACTCCAGCCTGCAAGAACGGCAAAAATGAAGGCGGGCCCATAGACAATATATTTACCTGGCCGCCGTAGCGGTCTTTTATGTTGAGCGCCATCTCAAGGGCATTCATATCCGGCGGGTTGATTTCCGAGCGCACTCCATCCCGGATGAGCAACATCGTTTCGGGATCGACCCGGACCTCTTCTGACTTTGGTATGACTTTAACACACACCACGCTTTTCAATTTATATTTCCTCCGCCAGGCGCGTTTGGAGAGCCTCCTTTATCAGAGGCAGGATGGTGTGCACGTCTCCAACAACACAGTAATCAGCATGCTCAAAAATAGGCGCAGAAGGATCCGAATTAATTGCTATAACAATATCGGCTTTTTCGACCCCAACAATAAAATGAAACGCGCCGCTGATCCCACAACAAAGTGCTATTTTGGGGCTGCATACAACACCTGTCTGACCGATTTGCCTTTCACGTTCGATATAACCATCATCCACAGGCGGCCTAGTCGCGCCAACCTCTCCTCCAAGAATATCAGCCAGCTTTTGGAGAGCCCCAAAATCGCCCCCCATGCCGCGGCCCCCAGCAATGATAAGGGAAACCTGTGTGAGGTCCACTCCTTCACCAGATACTTTTTTGACTATCCGGGTCTGGATATCTTCTGCTTTTAACAATACAGGGAACTTAATCAACTCGCCTAACCGCTTCCAATCAGGTTGGGTCTTCGAAAAAACACCTGGTCTGATTGTCGCTATCTGGGGTCTGTGGTCTCCCATCTCAATTAAAGCCAGTACACCTCCACCAAAACCAGATACGTCACATATCAGTTCTCCAGTTCCAGGGCGCAACCTGAGACCAGTGCAATCTGCGTTCAGACCTGTTCGAAGCCGTACAGCTAAACGACCAGCCAGGTCCCTCCCATCAGGTGTGGCGCCAAAAAGAAGAACACCCGGTTTTCCCTCCATAATCATCTCAAACGTGATGGTGGAAAATGCGTCGATTGTAAAATTTTCCAGCAATTCGTGTTCAGCAGACCAGACTTCGTCTGCGCCGTGCGCAACCGCCTCGCTGCATAATTCACTGTTCCGTATGCCCAGAATTAATCCCCCCAATTTCCAACCGACCTGGTCTGCAAGCTGCCGCCCTTTTGCCAACAGTTCAAGCGAAATCTCTGTTAGGCTATTCCGATCCTGCTCTAAAAATACCCAGATAGAATCAGCAGCGCTGCGAGCATCATAGAGGGATAGAGTCATCTTCCTTTGGTTTAATAGTCCTTTTGATTTATCCTGATTGACCGATCGCCATATCTACAATTTCAGCAATATCCAGCACAAACAAGTTTTTCTTCCCCAGGGCATTCAAGCTGTCCTCCAGACAAACCAGACAAAAGGGACAAGCGGTAGCCAGTATCGAGGCGCCGGTTTCTAACGCCTGCTTAATCCTTATGTCAGAAAATCGCTCACCGCTGGGCGTCTCCAACCACATCCGCCCGCCGCCCCCGCCGCAGCACAACCCATCCTGCATGTGGTTTTCCATCTCTATAAGATTTATACCCGGTATGCCTAATATCAGAGTGCGCGGCGCTTGGAATTCATTATTTCTCCTGCCCAAATAACACGGGTCCTGGAAAGTTATGGTGACTCCATCTGGATCAATCCAACTGTAATTATTTTCGAGAGCCCGGTCAATAAACCCTGCGGGAATACTTACCTTTCCATTTTCCAATAATTCCGCCAAGACTTGTGTATAGTGAAACACCTCGAATGATTCCTCTTGAAGAACAGTCCTGTAATGGTTTTTGAACACATCATAGCAATGAGGAGATAGCGTCATCAATTTCCGGACACCCGCGCTAGTAAAAATCCGTGCAGTCGATTCTGCTGTTTCGCGGAAATACGGATTGTGCCCAACGCTCTTTATTGACTCTCCGCAGCAGGGTTCGTTAACTCCGAGGCAGCCGAAACTGACCCCAAAAGCAGTAAGCACCCTCGCCAGAGCCTGGGCAACTTTCTGCAGGCGATTGTCAAATGCCGAGGTGCAGCCGATATAGAGCAGGAACTCGTGCTCCTGGCAGTCGAACTCAGGGATATTTGCCCCTCTGGCCCAATTAAATCTCTCCGACGGGGGTTGCGACCAGGGATTGTCATTCCAGTAAATTGACCAGAGCATGCTGGGTAGCCCGGGTTCTACCTCTCGGTTTTCCCAACTCAATGAACGTAAAGCCTGGAATATATCCCCGATCTGGACGCCCCTGGGACAATAAGATTGACATTGGATACAATTCGTGCACAACCAGATTTCTTTATCCCAATCTTCAACCCCTAATTGAGCCCCCCTTAATATTGAACGCACCTTTAGCGACCCTTCTTTTACAATCCCCCAGGGACATACAGCAGTGCATTCCCCGCATTGAAAGCAAAGATTTGCTGACCCGGATGCGCGTTCATTAATCTTCTCCCACAGCGCTTCATCAATAAGGTAGGAATTGCTGCCGCTTTGATCCATCATCTCCAAGCTTTTTTGCATACGTGGTAGCCTTTTTTTCAATCCCTAAAATTAAACACCTTCAATGACTGGCTTCGATTTAGAAAACTGCAATACAACGGAATCCATTTCGTACATTTTTTCTGCGAATTCCTTCCCTTCCGCAGCCGATATCCAGCTCAGTTGCAACCTCTCAGGTTCTATTCCTTTCCGGGAAAATTTTCGCTGCCAGTGCTGGAACCGCTTCAAGGTCAAACGATTAGCGTAATTGTAATGACAATCGGATCCGGTATCAGTCAGGCGGCAGCCTGTAATCAATACAGCCCCAGCACCTTTATCAAACGCATGAGAAACAAAATCTTCTTCAATTCGGGCAGAGCACATTGTGCGAATCAGACGTGCCGATTCCGGATACTGGCGTTTTTCAATTCCTGCTAAATCAGCGCCCGCATATGAGCACCAGTTGCAGGTAAATACCAAGCACTTTTCTTGGGGGCGCTCCTGCAATGCGGCATCGATCTGAGCGATAATTTGATCTTTTGTGAAATAAGGCATTTCGATCGCATCAAAATTACATTCTGCAGCACAGGTTCCGCACCCCATACAGGCTGCTTCCAGGATTTTGACACTGCCATCTTTTCCAGGTTTTCCGATCTGCTCAATCGCTCCGAATGGACATACTTTCACACAACGCATGCAGCCTGCACACAGATCTGGAATTAATCGGGCGGTCAACGGTTCCTTTTCAATCACACCACGTGACAGGAGGGCGCCAGCTTTGCCGGCTGATGCCAGCGCGCCTGCTATGGATTCGCGCACATCTTTTGCTCCCTGGGCTGAACCTGCCAGAAAAACACCCTGGACAGCGGTTTCCACCGGGCCTAACTTGGGATGCAATTCCATATAAAACCCATCCTCGCTGCGGGCAAGCTTCAATTGTTCGGACAATCGGTCAACCGAAGGAATCAAACCAACCACCAGCACCAGGAGATCGGTAGGAATAATGATGTCGGAACCGAGTAAATAATCATAAAACTTAATACCCGCATCGACTATTTTTAGCGCTTCTTGAGGAGGTTTATCGGGATTGTATTGAAAGAACTGTACGCCAGCCCGCATCGCCTTTTCGTAAAGTTCCTCAGCCTGCCGGCTGTAAGTGCGAATCTCCTTATAAAGTATGCGCACTTTTTTGTCCATAAGTCTCAACCGCAGCGCCTGCCCAATCATCGAAGTGCAGCAATAGCGCGAACAGCCCATTTCACCCTGACGCGATCCCACACATGCAATAAATGTGATCCTCTCAGCTTCAGGCGGGCTTTTCCCAAGCATGCGTTCAAGATCCAGATTTGTGATCACCTCCGGACAAAGAGGTGCGCTCCTATCTCCTCTAGTTAAATCCACATCAGTTTTTATAAAGGCGGTGCTGTCGGTTGTTGGGTGTGGATTTCTGTTTCGATAGCCGAATTCTTTAGGACGGTATGTTGAAGCACCGGTTGCGATCACTACTGCCCCGGTGTTAACCTCCTTACCATTACTTAGATTGGCAGTATAGTTTCCCACTATCCCACCAATCTCTTCCACTTCGGTACCCATATAAATGTGAACACCGCTGTCCAGCAGTTCCTGCGATTTAACCTTGATCAATTTTTCTGGATTGATCTCGGATGGGTATAAACGCTCCAAATTATTAAGCATCCCTCCCAGGCGCCAGCCTCGTTCCACGAGATGGGTATCCAGTCCCATCTGGTTGAGTGCAGCGGCAGCAGACATTCCAGCGATCCCACCTCCAATCACCAGAACACTCTGGTTCAGGGGCAGCTGCGTTATTTCAAGCGGCACCAATCTGCGCGCTTTTTCAACCGCCATCGAAACCATATCTTTCGCCTTCGATGTCGCCGCAACAGGATTGGCTTTATGTACCCAGGAATCCATGTTTCGAATATTGGTCATTTCAAGCAAAAACGGATTTAAGCCAGCCCTTTGCAAAACCCCCCTAAAAATCGATTCGTGAGTTTTGGGCGAACAGGCAGCAATCACCACTCTGTTGAGATTGTAATCAGCTATAGTTGCCTCGATTTCACCCTGAGTATTTCCCGCACAGGAAAACATCTGGTCGCCGGCGAATTCCACTCCCGGCAGACTTCTCGCAAATTCAACTACCTTGTCTATTTCCACAACCCCGGCTATGTTGCTTCCACAGTGGCAGACAAAAACACCAATGCGGGGTATCTCAATATCAGTGAGTGGTTCCACTTGGAGCGGTTCCGGCCAGTTCCTAGTCTTTAAGTGAATTAACGCTAGGGCGGATGCTGCGCTTCCCTCAGATACACTGTCAGGGATATCTTTGGGACCTGAAACGCACCCAGCCGCATAGATCCCCGACCGGCTTGTGACCACAAGCCCTCCCCGCATTTCATCAGCTCTAATGAAACCATCTGAATCAATTTCAATACCTAAAACGCTCGCGAGCCCAGTAAGACCAAACGGCGGAGTTACAGCATTTGCCAGGACAACCATATCGAATTCACCTTCGCAGCGTTTGGATACAGCTGTGTCTTCATAGATAACACAAACCGAACCATTTTCCCCTGGGAAGATTCTGGATGGTCGCCCGTGAACATACCTGGCACCCTCGACCCGGGTCCGTTCCCAGAAACCATCAAAACCTTTGCCAAATGCGCGCACATCCATGTATAGAACTGTCACATCTTTTATGCCGTGATCAATCGCTTGATAGGCATGCTTGATCGAATACATACAGCAGAATCTGGAACAATACCTGAAATACCTGTGGTCGCGCGACCCAACGCAAAGAACAAAGAGTATTTTTTCAGGGTGGCTGCCATCCGAAGGGCAGAGGATCTCGCCCCCGGTCGGACCAGCCGAATTTACCAGTCTTTCGAACTCCATGGCAGTCAGGATATCCGGATGATCTCCGTACCCATATTCCTTCATAACAACCGGATTGAACATGCTGTATCCAGCCGCGATAATAATCGAGCCCACCTTGCGCGTTAATACTCTTTTCGCCGGCATCAAGAAATCAATCGCACCCGGAGGGCAAGCCTGGACGCAATGATTGCAGGGAAAATAGTTGGGTGGCTGATTGAGGCAGCTTTCAATGTCGACAAGATAGGTTCCGGGTGTTGATTGAGGTATTGGAGTATATATTGCTTTTCGGACTGCCATCCCCGAGTCATATTCATTGGGCAAGGGGACTGGACAGACGGCAGTGCACTCTCCGCAGCGAGTACATTCATCTGTGACGTAGCGCGCAGATTGTTCAATCTCCACTCTAAAATCTCCCGCCTCCCCTTCCACCCGGGTAACCTCGGAGAGAGAGAGAATTTCAATATTCGGATGCAGTTCAACCTGAGACATCTTTGGGGCTTCAATGCAAATCGAACAGTCTAAAGTGGGAAAATTTTTATCCAATACCGCCATCATCCCGCCGATTGTCGCCTCCCTCTCCACCAGCGTCACCCTTGCGCCTGCATCTGCCAGATCCAGTGAAGCCTGGATCCCGGCTATTCCGCCTCCGATAACCAGAACAGTCTCAGACATATACGAATCTCATTTAAACGTTAACAAGTTCAATCAAACTCCCGGACTGCTATTTCAGCGCTAGTGTTGGTTTCCTGGGCGGTGTGCATAAAACCGCGTTCGAACGCTTCCAGATTCAACGATAAGGTTTTAGGTTTAACTGTCGATTCAATGGATTTCAGCATCGCTTCCTTGCTCACCACCCCAGCAGCAGCAGTGAAGAAACCAAGCATTACAACGTTCGCTACAATCCGTTTTCCCAAGTCTTCTGCAATGCGAGTAGCTGGAATCACCAAGGGCGAATCATATTCAAATGGGTCAATAAGGTCCTGATCAATAAAAACCTGAGCGCCTTCTTTTGCTTTTGGGCGGAACTTTAAGTAAGCTTCCTGTGATAAAGCAATCAGGATATCAGGTTTCTGCACAAATGGGTAATCCACAGTCAGGTCTGAGATGACCACATTCGCACTGGAGGCTCCGCCGCGTGCCTCCGGCCCATGTGCCTGGGTCATAACCGCCTCTTTTCCGTTATATAATGCAGCCGCTTTTCCTAGGATATATCCAGCTAGGACAATCCCCTGACCCCCAAACCCGGTTATGCAAATTTCAGTGCGCATTCGATATTTTCACTCGCAAGTTATTACCAGCTGGTTTCAGTTCCTGCTTCTGACGGGTTGATATTCATCACGGTCTCTATCTATAAAACGCCCAACATAAATTGGCCTATCTTCTCGCAAATCTATATCAAGCTCATCGGTGCTCACTTCACCCTGACGGAATAATATGCATCTTTCTTTGTAGAGCTCCATCTCTTCCAAACCATCGTCGATGCTGTTGGACCGGCCGAATCCAATCGGACAGGGAGATAGAACCTCAATGAAAGTGAACCCTTTTTTAGAGAAGGCATACAATACATCCTGCTTAATCTGGCGTACGTGCAGATTAGACCAGCGGGAAACGAAATTCGCTCCGGAGGCGACTAAAAGGAAAGGTAGGTTGAATGGCAATTCCGGATTCCCATAAGGTGCTGTAGTAGCGCGCGCCCCCTGGGGTGTAGTCGGTCCTGACTGCCCGCCGGTCATACCATAATTAAAATTATTTACACAAATCACATTTATGCTTATATTTCTGCGGGCAGCGTGGATAAGATGATTCCCTCCAATCGCAACCAGATCACCATCCCCGCTGAAAACCGTCACCAGGAGTCCGGGGTTTGCAAGCTTCAGCCCGGTGGCAAACGGGATAGCTCGCCCATGGGTGGTGTGATATGAATCGATATTCATATAACCTGCAACCCTCCCGCTGCAGCCAATTCCCGAGACAACAACATGATTGTTCAGCTTTACACCTGATTCGAGGATCGCCTGACCATAAATGCGCATCACAATCCCAATACCGCATCCTGGGCACCAGATATGCGGCATTCGATCTGCCCGGATAATCTTATCCAGCGGATGGGCATCGACCGTGACTGCAGGCTTCATTTCGATTTCTCCATAATGGCTGCAAGAATCTTTTCCGGTGTAATCATCGCGCCACCTGCATGGTGAACTCCCCCAACCGGAGCTCTTGTAATGCGTTCGACTTCAAGGCTAATCTGGCCGAGATTCATCTCTGCAACAATAAATGATTCAACCTGACTATTAATAGATAGTATTTGCTCTTCAGGAAATGGCCATAAAGAAATTAACCTGAACAGACCAGCTTTGATCCCCAAATCCCTGGCTTGCCTGACGGCGCTGCGAGCAGAACGGGCGGTGCAGCCGTATGCGATTACGATAACCCGCGCATCATCAAGAAAGTAATTCTCTGTCCGGATTATTTTTGGGGCATTGACTTTTACCTTTTTTACAAGACGGGTTACAAGTTCATGATGCGTATCGGCTGACATATCAGGATACCCATGCTCATCATGAGTCAAACCTGTATAGTGTATCCGGTAACCATCCCCTGCATGGGCAATAGGCGGCACGAGATCGTCATCCTCAACCTCAAATGGATTAAATGAACCATCAGGTGACACCTGTGGTTTTTTTCTGGGCCAGATTTCAAGATCACATTGGGGTGGAATCACAACTCTTTCCACCATGTGACCGACTACTTCATCTGCCAACATGCATACCGGTACCCGGAAACGGTCAGCCACATTAAAAGCAAGAATTGTCAACTCGAACATCTCCTGGGGGGACCATGGCGCATAGGCTGGGACCTGATAATCGCCATGAGACCCCCACCTTACCTGCATCACATCAGATTGAGCTGGCATTGTTGGAAGACCGGTTGATGGTGACCCCCGCTGGACATCAACCAGCACGCAGGGCAATTCGAGCATCACGCCCAAACCTAGATTTTCGAGCATCAGACTCAAACCAGGGCCAGAAGTCGCCGTCATTGAGCGGGTACCGGCTGCAGAAGCGCCGAGAATCGCAGCCATACTTCCTAATTCGTCCTCCATTTGTAGAAATACGCCGTTTACTTCCGGCATCCGCCGGGCTAATCTCTCCGCGATCTCTGTTGAAGGCGTTATGGGGTAGCCTCCGAAAAAGCGACATCCTGCTGCAATTGCGCCTTCCGCACAAGCGTGGTCGCCATTCATAAAATAATTCCCCGACAGGACTCTAGCGGGGCTCATCCCGCACCTGCGCTTACAGGAAGGGTAAATATTGCGAACTCGGGACAAATCAAAGTACAGAATTCACAATTAACACATTCCTGTTCTCCCCCGATTATCACCTCCGGGTAGTGATATCCTTTCTGGTTGGTGTTTATAGATTCCTGCAAAATTCCCTGAGGACAAAACTCGATGCACAAACCACAACCCTTACAACGAACAGGGATGAGATAAACCTGACCGCGCGGCAGGCTGACTGAATCAGAATCAAGCGGTTTGCGAGCGAAAACTCTCATCACAACGCCCTGACAATATCCAATAAACAAAAACCGCCCTTACAAAAATTACCAGCGATAACTTTGTGTTTGCGGGCGGTTGAGGTCGCTATCCAACGAGCGAATAAGCTCATTTGTCGTTTTTTATGCTCAGTTTTTTTTAATATTTCACGAGTAGTTTTATTATATATGGGCAAAATATAAGTGTCAATTTAAGGTAGTTAATACTGACATTTATAAGTAAAATAAATTGACTTAAATCACCCAAGGTTGTAAAACTGAAAGGGTTGGAGTACCTTGCATGTACACATACGCGATCGCCCGCAAACCTGGAAAAAATTTTCACGAAGGCATAACAACCGCGAACCTGGGAGAGCCAAAATTCGATTTGATGGTTAAGCAGCATTATCAATATACTGAAACACTAAAATCCCTCGGGCTTGATGTAATACTGCTCGATCCTCTCGCTGACTGCCCGGATGGATACTTCGTAGAGGACACAGCAGTTGTTACTCCCGAAATTGCAATCATTACCAACCCGGGCGCTGCCACCAGGAGGGGTGAAACCAGTTCAATAGAAAAAACGCTCTCAAAGTTCCGGAAAATTTCGCGAATCTCAGCTCCTGGCACGCTGGATGGCGGGGACGTACTTGCAGTTGAGAATAATTTCTTTATCGGCATCTCAAAGCGCACAAACCTTTCTGGAGCTAATCAGCTTGGAGTTATTCTGGAAAAACAGGGATATAGTTGGTCGCCAATTGAAGTGATTGGCGGGCTGCACCTGAAATCTTCCGTCAATTATATTGGCGAAAACACCCTTATCACCACTGGCAGGTATGCAAGTTTGGAGGATTTTAGACCTTACCAAAAAATTGTGCTCGGACCCGATGAGACACCAGCGGCAAATTCACTCTGGATTAATTGTCATCTGCTCGTACCCTTTGGTTATCCTTCAGCAGCGGAAAAACTGAATGCAAGCGGGATTCCCATAATCCAGTTAGATGTCAGTGAAGCACTGAAGATGGACGGCGGCTTGACCTGCATGTCATTGAGATTTTAAACCAGCTCTTTGCCTGGTATACCCCCCTTGCATATCACATGACAATCAGGTTTAATAAGCTCATTGTTCCATCTCCTATCAATAAGAACCGGATTGAAGAATAAATGCAAAAACTCCGTTTATCGAAGACCGTTCCTATCCTGCTGGCATGCATATGCATTCTGGCATTTGGTTTACTGATCCCAGCGCTGGGATATTACCAGGATGATTGGCACCCGATTTACTATGGATTCCGGCGGGGCTTAAACAGTTTGTGGGAGTTATTTGTATTTGACAACCGCCCGTTCGCATCCATAATTTTTATGCTTGGCTTTAGACTATGGGGCTTTCAACCCATATCGTGGCACATCTACTCGTTTGTCATGCGAACGCTGACAGTAGTATTTATCTGGCTGGCATTCAAAGAAATCTGGCCCACCCGCCAGAGAGAGGCAGCCTGGACCGCGATCCTTTTCGCTGTTTACCCTTTATTTAAACTTCAGCCGCTTGCTTTAATCTATTCCATTCACTGGACCGGTTTCTTCTTCTATTCAATTTCAATTTGGTTCATGCTTCTTGCTGTTAGGAGAAAGCAGAAATATGTTTTCCTTTTCACCTGCCTCTCCCTGATAACTTCTGCTCTTCACCTGGTAATTATTGAATATTTCGTTGGATTGGAATTGATCAGGCCTGTTTTATTATGGATAATATTTTCGGAAAACGAGAAAAATTGGAAAGCTAATTTGAAACAAGCTGTGAAATACTGGCTGCCTTATCTGGTTCTGATCCTCTTTTACATAATATTCAGATTGTTCTTAATCCCTCGCCCACCCTCCGGCGCAGAGCGAAACGCACTCTGGCTGCTTTACCGTTTTCTCGAAGCGCCTGTTAACACCGCTGGATACACCCTCGAATCAGTTTTGATGGATCTGGTCACGATTATAGGTGCTCCATTACGAGAACTGGTCAACCCGGACCTTTACCGTTTCACCCAACCTGCATCAATAGCAGCAGTCCTTCTAGCTGCTGGCGCAGCGATTGGACTTTTCTTCTATTTCACCAAGATAACCGTTAATGAAAATGGGGGACAGCCACCGCTTAACCAGAAACAATGGCAAAAACAAGCTGTTGCGCTTGGTTTTTTCCTGGTATTGCTCGGTCCGATACCAGGATGGATAACGGACCAATTCATTTCATTAAAAAACCCGCTTTGGAGCGACAGGTTCGGCATGGCGAGTATGGTAGGGGCAAGCCTGCTTACAGTCGCCTTGATAGAAATACTGATATCGAATCAGAAAACACAGATAATCCTACTAAGCGCAATCACCGGACTTTCAATTGCATGGCATTTTTCGAATACAAACCAATTCCGCTGGGCTTGGAATGATCAGAAGAATTTTTATACCCAGCTCCGCTGGCGAGCGCCGTATATACAGGCAGGAACCACAATTTTCTCAGACAATGAATTGTTTGAATTTATGGGTGAATACCCCACCCAGTTTGCACTTAACACACTTTATCCGAAAGAAAATCCAGGTCGGGATTTGAACTACTGGTATTACAGTTTATATCGCAACTTTAACGAAAACCGGGCAGACCTGATAGATGGCATTGAATTGAGAGACTCGCAATACTCGTCGCGATTTCAGGGAAATAGCCTGGACAGCCTGGTCATTAACTATAAACCTGACAGCGGTCACTGCTTGTGGGTAATCCGCCCCGAAGACGCTGACTTTGATAACTTACCGGAAATCACTCGTGAAGTAGGGGTTATCTCAAATCTCGATCGGATAATAACAACCTCACCACTAGAAAGTCCAAAACCAGTGGAAATCTTTGGAAACGAACAAATGGATACGTGGTGCTATTACTATCAACAAGCCGACCTGGCTCGCCAGCTCAAGGATTGGGAGCAGATAACTGAGTTATGGACCACGACTGTCGACAAGGGTATTAAACCCGGAGATGGATTTGAACTGCTTCCTTTTATTGAAGGGCTCGGTAGGAGCGGCGATTGGGAAAAGGCTGAGAAATTATCTAAACTTGCCCACAGCAAAACCCGCAGGCTTAATCCTCTTTTATGCTCAATATGGGGAAGAATCAAGGAAAGCAGCGAACCAACCGTAGAGCAAGAGCAGGTCCTGGAACGGATAAATAGCAAATTCAACTGCGAGTAGTATCCCCCCTGTTTCAATCACTCAAACCCGGATGGCAATATTTTCCCCCATCCGACAAAGGATGAACTCCCGGCAATATGTAATAAACCTGTGAACTTGTTACTTACAATTGCTATATAAACATCCTGCCAACCGAGTATACTTGAAAGATGTCACCCCTGAAATTTCCACGGGAAAAACTCCTCAACATTGTAATTCCGGTTCTGGTTGCGCTGGTATTTTTTGGATTTGTGTTCTTATTTTTCCCATTCCGGGAAAAACTCCAATTTGATGTGGATGAGGGATTTAACCTTATCAGGAGCACGCTGCTCTCAAACGGGTACCCCCTCTATGAGCAGATATCAAGCGACCAACCCCCACTTTTCACCTATCTGCTGGCAGGAGTTATACGAACTTTAGGAATCAGTGTAACACCCGGGAGAATCCTAGTTCTGCTGTTTTCGGTTTTAATGGTCTGGTCTTTAGCCCAAATAATCCAGTTCACCTGGGGCAGCATTCACACCATACTGTTACTTCCACTGCTGTTGTTCACCCCATATTACATGCAATTGAGCGTCTCTATTATGATAGGGCTTCCCGCCCTAGCGATGGCTTCATTATCCTTATTATTTCTTTTTCTCTGGCATATTTACCGGCGGGACTACTGGCTTGTTCTTTCCGGACTCTCGCTTGGCATATCTGTGCTCATCAAGTTATTCACAGGATTTCTTGCACCAATTTTCCTTATTGGAATAACAACAGACCAGATATTCAGGTCTAAAAACCAGGGTATTTCAACCACATGGTTCAGACCAGGGATCATCTGGGGATTGAGTTTTGGAGGATTTGCAATCGTACTTTCAATGATATTGGTTGGACCTGGAAATTTAATGGATATCATCCAACCCCATCTGACAGCAGATTCGGTTGAAACCTTCAAGATCGTTCGCAACACAATTAATTACCATCTGCGCGGGTTTTTACCTTTTGGAATTTTGGGATTATTGGGCGTTCTTTTTACAATTTTCAACAAACGCTGGCTGACGCTTTACCTGGTATTCTGGGCTCTTACAGCATATCTGCTGCTCAACTCTTATTCCCCGGTCTGGTATCACCAGCAATTGCTTGTCAGTATACCCGTCGTTATGTTAGGATCAATCGCAGCTGGGGAAGGGGTCATATGGTTAGCGAATCTCCCCCAATCAAAAAATTTCCTGGGGATACAAGCTGGTTTAAGCATCCTTGCCTTAATTGGTTTGCTGTTCCTGACCTTCAATTCCTACCCACAATTCAAAAGAGAAATATATAAAAGACCCCGCTTGAGCGGCTTTGAGGTAAAAGCTCCCCAGCATAAATTGAATGTTTACCTTATCATGCGCGAATACGCATCCAGGACAAATTGGGTTGTCACGGATATGCCCCTATATGCATTTCTCATACGCAAACCCGTCCCGCCAAACCTGGCGACATTCTCCGAAAAGCGCCTAAATACAGGGAGTCTAACTGAGGAGGAGATCCTCGATACTGTAAAGAAATACAAACCAGAACAGGTTCTGCTGGTGTTTTTTGAGTTCGATAACCTGGAAGAATACTTAAATCAAAACTACAATCTGGTACACAAAAACCGGGGGTACAGGTTGTACATTCGCAAGGACCTAGATTAATACAATTTTCTCTTCAGCAGGTTTCAGTTGCTTTGTTCAGAGCCCTCGGACTACCGGGAACATAATTGCGAAGAGCAGTAAGATGCATTGCGAATAAACAACAGGGGTTTTTGAGGTCACCGGCAAAAAACTTAAAAAAATCTGCCGCCCACAGTTGGTCCTCCCGTTACCCACTCCCCCACCCATGGGACGCCTGATTGACTAACCCGCTTCTGACCCCAGCCCTCACACATTGGGGAATTGCGCGCGCGTCCCACATGCGTTATTCTGGGCGCATGGACACTTCCTTTACGCTCACCCCCAGGCAGGCTGCTGAGCTCGAATTCACGCCCCCGCGCCCCGGTAAAAGGGAACTGCTGGTGATCGCTGGCCCGCACGCAGTGAGTCAGTACATGCTCACGCTTGCTGCCCGGATGGCCCAACGCGGCCGGCTGCGCGTCCTCGACGGAGGCAACCGCTTCAACGCCTACACAGTGGCGCGCGAGCTGCGCCGGTCCGGCACGCTGGACCAGACCCGGGCGCTGAGCCGCATCCACGTGGCGCGCGCCTTTACCTGCCACCAAGTGCTCTCACTGCTTGAGAACTCGCCCTGCCAAAAAGCTCCAACGCTTGTCATTGACCTGCTGGACACATTTTATGATGAAAGCGTAAACCTGGAGGAGCGCCGCCGGCTGGCGCACAAATGCGCCGGTCACCTGCGCCGTTTGAGCCGATATGCGACCGTCGCTGTCAGCGTGCGCCCGCCGCGCCCACCCCGCACGGACCCAACCGGCATCCTTGAGATTATCCAGGACGCGGCTGACCAGTTTGTGTTCCACCAGCCGCAGGATTCAGGCCAGATGCCCCTGCTGCCTTAGGAGCTCTCATGGGACGCACGCTGCCTTCAATCACCATGGCTTTCCTGCAGGAGCAGGAATCATTTAACCGCTTCCGGCGGGCACTGAGGCGCAGCGACCAGCTGGTTCTGGACGACCTGTTCGCTTCAGCCCGCCAGCACCTTTCCGCCGCGGCATATGCAGCCCATTCGCTCCCGTTCGAAAGCTTCCTGCTCGCCATGCTGATTGAAGAACACAAGCAGGTGCTCCAGCTGCGCAGTATGCTTGAGGACTTACTGGCTGAGCGCGGAAACAAGGGCAGCTGATGCAGATATGGCTGACGCGCCTGCTATCGAACGCACTGGCTGGTTCCTGGATATTTACGCCCACCAGCACGACGGCATTGTGATCTGGTTTCTGGGAGAGGATGGGGGACGTTACCGCCTGCGCCAGCACTTCCCGGTGACCTTCTATGCGGATGGTCCAACTCCCCGCCTGCGCCTGCTTTGGCGGCACCTGCAAAATATGCCCCTCAAGTTGGAACTCTCGCGCGCCAGGCGGCGGGAGCTTTTTCACAGGGAGCCGTTATCCCTGCTCTCCATCCAGGTCAACCAGCCGGCAGAACTGCCCCCCCTGTTCCACAGCGTCGCGCGGGACTTCCCGGACCTGACCTACTACGATTCTGACATTCAGCTTGCCCTGCGCCACGCGGCTGTGCATAACACCTTTCCGCTGGCCCGCTGCCGGGTGGTGACCGACAGTGAAAATTGGATCAAGGACATCAAAACACTTGATTCCCCCTGGGAACTTGATGCGCCCGCGCCGCCGCTGCGGATCCTGCGCATGAGGCCTGACAGCGACCCGGCCCGGCTGCAGCCCGGTTCTTTGCTGGTTAACTTTGAGCGTTACGCCTACCGTCTCGCGTTGAAACCTGAGCGCCCGCTGCTTGTCAACCTGAGCGCTATACTGACGCGCCACGACCCCGACCTTATTCTTACCTCCTGGGGAGACACCTGGATCCTGCCGCATCTGCTTGAATGTTCTCGGCGGTGCGGAATCCCCCTGCCGCTCAACCGCGATCCGGGCTGCGGTGTTGCGCACCGACCTGAGCATACTTACTTTTCTTATGGTCAGGTGATCTACCGCGGCCAGCAGGTGCACCTGTTTGGCCGCTTGCATCTTGACGGCCGTAATGTAATGCTCTGGGACGATTACGAACTGGAGGGTTCACTGGAGGTGGCGCGCGTCTCATCCCTGCCGCTGCAGACCGCAGCACGCGTCTCACCCGGCACAGCGATCTCATCAATGCAGATACTCACCGCTCTGCGCATGGGTGTGCTGGTACCCTGGCACAAACAGCAGGCAGAGCGCCCGAAAACTGCGCTGGAGATGTTTGCCGCCGACCAGGGAGGGCTTGTCTACCAGCCCATCACCGGGCTGCACCACGATGTCGCCGGGATCGATTTTATCTCCATGTACCCCGGCATCATGGTGCATTTCAACATATCTCCCGAGACGGCCGGCGCCCGAAAGCCAAAACCCGGAAAGCTTGAGCGTATCGAAACACCCGGCATGGGGGATGAACCCGGTCTGGTACCGCGCACGCTTGCCCCACTGCTCGGAAAACGGCTGGCTTTCAAAAACCGATTGGCCTCCACGCCGCGCTGGAACCCGCGCTGCAAGTCATATGAAGCCCGCGCTTCAGCCCAGAAATGGCTGCTGGTGACCTGTTTCGGCTATCTTGGGTACAAGAACGCCCGGTTCGGGCGCATTGAAGCCCATGAAGCGGTTACGGCATATAGCCGGGAGGCGCTGCTGAGAGCAAAAGAGGCGGCGGAGGATCTTGGCTTCAGTGTGCTTCACATGTATGTGGATGGAATGTGGGTTAAAAAACCCGGCGTCCGGACCGTTGAAGACATGCAGCCCCTGCTGGAGACAATCGCTGAGCAGACCGGGCTCCCGATCGCGCTGGATGGGATCTACCGCTGGGTGGCGTTCCTGCCCTCCCGCCTGGATGCACGCGTACCGGTCGCTAACCGCTATTTCGGGGTTTTCCAAGATGGCTCGATTAAGGTACGCGGGATTGAAGCCCGCCGGCGCGACTCCCCTCCCTTTATCACAAATACGCAGCTTAAAATCCTGCGGATGCTTGCCTCGGCTGAGCGCGCAGTAGATGGCGCCAGCCTGGAGCGCGTCTACGAGCTGCTGCGCAGGAAGCTGAGACTCTTGCGCGCTGGTGCGGTGCCGGTCAGTGAACTGCTTGTTAGCCAGAAACTGAGCCGTGAGCTTGATGAATACCGGGTGCCCTCTCCTCCCGCGCGTGCTGCGGCCCAGCTAAAGGCAGTCGGAAAGACGCTGCGTGCCGGTCAGAAAGTGCGCTTTCTATACACGCGCGGCGAGCCAGGAGTTCATGCCTGGGACCTGCCCATGCCTCCAGACCCTTCCACCCTCGATTTTGCCTACTACAGGGAACTGCTTTTGCGTGCGTCTGTATCCGTCCTGGAACCGTTCGGTGTCAGCAGAACAAAACTTGAAGAACGGCTGAATGGTTACACCCAGGCCGTCGCTTCAAGCCTGTTCACTTCTGGCGGAGCGGGATTATACGCGCCTCAAACCTTCGCGGCTGCCACGCAGGACAGTACACTCCCGAAATGGTCACAATCCAAAGGGTGAGCCGGTGCGGCGGCGAGTTATTAGACCCTCAACTTGCTATAGATTGACAACCGGATTAACCGCGCCTTAACTCTTTCAGCTGCTTGAATAACTTTTTTTCTTGTTCATTCAGGTTCTGCGGTAACTGGACTTCAACTTTTGCCAGTAAGTTTCCCCGGTTTTTTGGGCTATTGAGTTTGGGCATCCCGAGCCCGCTCAACCTGAATACCTTTCCATTTTCTGTTTCGGGTGGAATGGTGAGTTTAACAGTCCTGTCCAGTGAGTGCACCTCCACCTCGCCGCCCAGGAGCATTGCATACAGGTCAACTGGGACATTCACGCGCAGATTGTTTCCCTCGCGCTGGAATTCCTTATGGGGGAGAACTTCGACCCGTAAAAAAAGGTCGCCGGCGTCTCCACCGCTTGCCCCTTTTTCACCTTGGCCACGCAGTCTTATACGCGAGCCGGTTTTCACGCCCGGTGGGATCTTCGCCTCTATTTTCCTGCCGCCTTCCCACTGAAGAATGCGGGTTGAACCGGAAAACGCTTCTTCAAGCGATATCTGAATTTTATGTTCGCTGTCTCGACCACGGCTAGCCCTGGCGCTGTAATTACCTCCGAAAATGTCCTCAAAACCGGATGCTTGGGCGCCTGCTCCGCCGGTCCTAAAACCACGCGCGCCTGTGGGACCTGCTCCACCCATCCCGCCAAACAGCATCTCAAAAAAGTCTGAGAATCCACCGAAACCCCCGCCAAACATCTGTTCAAATTCTTCAGGGGATACCCTGCGGGTATAAGTTCCGCCTCCAGGCTGAGAAGACCATGCTGACCAATCAAAATCCTCCGGTCTACCACCCGCGCGGGTGTACTGCTGCCATTGTGACCCAAATTGATCGTACTTTTGCCGCTTTTTCTCATCAGACAAGACTTCGTACGACTCGTTTATCTCCTTGAATTTTTCTTCCGCAGCCTTGTCTCCGGGATTTACATCAGGGTGATACTTGCGAGCCAGTTTGCGATAAGCTTTTTTTATCTCATCAGCACTCGCACTTTTCTTCACCCCGAGAATTTTATAATAGTCTTTATATTCCATAATCTGGCTATCTTTTTTCGAGTTTAATTATTAAAACTTAGAATTAAAATTTCTGGACTTCTAAAATATACCACTTGTAAGTAATATATTCGTTAACATTCAGGTTTTCTCTCCATTTTTATTCACCAAGTGTTTATGACTGATCGGATGCAACTTTTTGGATAGTCTGCTGAGGATTCCTTTCCCCAATTCGCAATACAACAACACCAAGCGATATCATAATCCCGCCAACAATTTGGATAAGGGTAAAACGTTCACCGAGCATGGTATAAGCGAGCAAAGCGGTCAGAACAGGTTCCAGTGTGGCGATCAGGCTGGCAACGCTTGCTTGGAGATATGTCATGCTGACTGTATAAAGGCCGTACCCCCCCAACGTCGGCCCAACCGCCAGGAGAATCAAAACCAGCCAACCTGCCACCTTTCCATCCAGCCAAAAAATGTTTGTGCTTGAAATACCTTCTGGCCAGCGAACCGGCATGATCACATAAAAAAATAAAAAAAACGCAGCAATACCAAAGGAATATAGCATCGCTGTCCAGGGATTAATCGAACGCCTGGAGGAAGATTTGCCCATTAGGATATACAATGCGAAAAGCAATCCAGATACTAGACCCGTCGCTATTCCCAATGGATTGAGACGCCATTCGACAAGATTATACGCGCCGGCAATCAGGAAACACCCGACAAAACTCATCAATATTGCTGTAATCTTGACAGGACCAAGCTTTTCATTAAATAACCAGCGAGCTAATAGCGCAGTGAAAGCAGGAGAACTGTAAGCCAGTACGGTCGATACTGCAGCACCATTTAAAGCAACTGAGATCGTCCAGACTGCGTTAAATGCAGATAATACAAAACCATAAAGCAGGAAAAAGGGAATGTTCGATTGCGAAATTCTAAATCCAAACCGGTTGAATAGAATAAATATCCCCAAAAGAGATAAAAAGACTATAGAATCGCGCCAGAATGCAAGCAGCAGCGGAGGCATTTGATAGGTTTGAATCAGATAGCGGATAATTATTGCCGTCGTCGACCATAATGCTGTCGCTGTAAAGCAAATAAGATATCCCCTGGAAATATTTTCATTCCCCTGATTATTCAATTTAGAAGTCCTGCACTATTCCAATCTTGATCTTATATTCACATTGGCGGGAATCCAGGCATCCACCAAACGGGACAATATTACCACTAAAAAAAATACCAAGATAACCTGCTTTTTGCATTCACTGGTATATACACAAATCACTTGTAGAAAAAAATAAAATGGATTAAGCTAATGATTAAACGGCTGTATTAAATGGGATCAACATTGAATAAAAGGAGATAACTATGACCATCATGCTTGATGGCTCGGGGCTGACACTTGAAAATTTCACAAGGATAGCCAGATCAGGTGAGCAGGTAGAACTTCACCCTGCAGCGCTCGACCGGATCAAGACATGCCGGGAAATGCTCGAGAAAAAGATTAAAGCACATGAAATTATGTACGGGGTGAATACCGGAATTGGAGAGTTCTCCGAAGTCGTTTTATCTGATGACCAGATCAAAGAATTTCAAAAGTTTCTAGTATATAACCACGCAGCTGGAATTGGTGAACCTGCTCCTGTTGAATATGTCAGGGGAGCAATTGCAGGTAGGATTAATGTCCACGCTCACGGCAACTCCGGGTGCCGGCCCAATATTACCCTGACTTTAATTGAAATGTTAAACAAGGGTGTAACTCCAATAGTATGCCAGAAAGGTTCGGTTGGTGCGTGTGGGGATCTTGCGCCCATGTCCCAGATCGCTCTCCTGATGCTGGGAGAAGGGGAAGCATTATACAATGGAGAACGTCTCCTGGGCTCAGAAGCTTTTCGAAGAGCTGGAATCGAGATCCCAGGCTTAGAAGCCCGAGACGGATTATCGGTAATAAACGGGGCAAATCTATTAACTTCAATGAGCGCTCTCCAGCTTTACGACATGAACCGCTGGTTAAAACAGGCTGAAATAGCCTGTTCGATGACGCTTGAAGCGCTGCTTGCGAACTTAAAGCCATACGATGTAAGGCTGCATGAAAAACGAGGTTTCAATGGGGCGGTGAGAAGCGCAAAGGCTATCAATAAATGCATTCAAGGCAGCGATCTAATCAAAGGAAAAATCAAAACGAAGGTGCAGGATGCGTATTCAATGCGCTCTTCACCACAGGTGATCGGCGCAGCCCATGACGCACTGGCTTTTGCGAGAAGTCAGGTTGAAATCGAGCTTAATGGCGTTGGCGATAACCCGCTGTTCCTTCCAGAATATAATCTGACACTGACCGGGGCTAACTTCCAGGGGTCACCGGTTTCACTTCCGATGGACATGGCAGGAGCAGCAATCACAATGGTCAGCGTTTTATCCGAACGCCGGTTGAATCGGCTCACAAATCCAGCATTAAGCGTTGGACTACCAGCATTCTTAACAAAGGGAGCAGGTATGTTCTCCGGTATGATGCTGAGCCAGTATACGGCAGACACATTAATCGTTGAGCAGCGTATCCTTTCAATGCCAGCTTCAATCGGCTCTATCCCTGCTGCAGCAGACCAGGAGGATTTCGTTTCGATGGGCATGAACACCGCAATCAAAAACGAGCAGATTCTGGACAACGCATACGGCATACTGGGAATTGAGTTTATGGCTGCTGCCCAGGCAATTGATTTTCGAATGAAATCAGACATCCCCCTAAAACCGGGGCTTGGTGTTGAAACTGCCCACCGTGTGATACGCGATCATGTGGAACATCTGGATGAAGACCGCCCCCTTTATCCGGACCACAACAAAATGAAAGAACTTGTTAAATCTGGTCTAATACTGGAAGAGGTGGAGAAAGCAGTCGGAAGCCTGGAATAGATCTGCACATATTCATATCCTTAATAACGCGGAGTGACATAAAAATAGTCTCGACCGTAGGCGTATAAGTAACGGTCGAGATTCTCAATCATTAATTCGGGTAGCAAGGGTTCCGGCTGGAGATCGCCCAGGTCCGGTGGGTATGCTATAAAATGAACCCAGTAATTGTTTATGTCCAACTGGATGCCATCCCACACCCCTACTTCAAGCATACTCTTGGCGAGAGCCTCCATAGTCATTTTCGGACCAGCAAGATAATACAGGGTGCTCTGGTCCTCAGAAATCCCCAGGGCAGAGCGCAGCGTTGGTGAGACATCATCTACTGTATAGCCCCAATCCTTGGGGTCATTGTTGTATATCCTAGGATTTATCTCGCCATCCTGGACTACCAGTGGGCCATTCTGCCTCCAGGCAGCCATATTACCAGTATCTACAATCTCTGTGCCCCACTCTCCCAACTCCAGAGATCCATCCTGATACATCGCCACCGTACCCAGCCCGTCCCGGGCCGGAAGTACAACCAGGCCGGACTGCATCGCTCCAGACCCTCCATGCTGTGATTTAAAACCTCCATTGAATGCAGCCAGCAGGATACCGGGTGTCTTGTGCTCTTCAGGTATTTTCCCCGACCGCTTGGGAGCCTCTGGATTATAAGGCTCTTCAAAACCAAGCACATAGTTCAATCTTATTTTTGAAAGGTCAAAGGCAACAATCGCGACAATAGAATAAGGTCGATCGGGATCCGGCTGCACAAAAGTCCGGTAGGCGACCGTTTCCCCGTCGGCATTATGTATATAAGGAGACCAGATACCTTCTCCTTCCAGCGAACCGGAAGTTTCAATTTGAACTGGAAGCCACTGTGTCGGTGTAGGCTCGATGGTAGGAGTGGCAGGTTCAGCAGTGGCCGACGGTGAACCTATACCCTGATACATACCAGCAGATTGTGTTGATACATCAAAAAATTCAGCCAGCTGTTTCTTTTCCGATCGACTTGTTGCAATAAGGGTTTCGGTTGGCTCATTTTTTAAAGAGGTTGGGGTCTGGTATTGCTCGACCTCCCATGGCGCCTGGGCTTGTTCAATACCCAGACCATACCTGGTTTGCTGGATATTATCCTGTACCTGCAGATATACCATCTCCAGGATCGCGACCGGCCTGTCACCGATTGAATTTCTCAATACTTCGGCTCCCAGGGCTCCAAAAGAAGGAGTTGTAGAGACCAGATAAAAAAGGCATACTACAAGCACCAGGGTGATTGCAAATATACCCGTTATCACTGCTGCTATGCTGGATCTTTTCATGGATTTAACACATAAGAATTAAACAGGAAGATCATCTACCTCACCAGTATAAAAAGTGCCCGGAATCTTCAACGGGCACTTCAAGCGGGGAGGGCGGGATTCGAACCCGCGGTCGAGGTTCTCCCCCGACAACCGCTTAGCAGGCGGCCCCAATCAACCACTCTGGCACCTCCCCAGTATTTAATTCTTAATATGCAAACTGATAGCCAGGCTTCAGCTCTCCAGCGGAGGGAGAGGGATTCGAACCCCCGGTGGGTTTAATCACCCACAGCTGTTTTCAAGACAGCCGCCTTAGTCCACTCGGCCATCCCTCCAAATGAGCAGGAGGAATTTCTCCTGGGTCAGAAAATTCTACCATATCACTATTCCCGCAGCAATAAACCTGCAATAGCAGCCAGAATTGCCATTGGTATGACTAGCTGGTTAATCGAATTAGCTGGATTAAACATATCGCTTTAGAACAATTCAAACCTACTCTCTATAAATCAAAGGATTAAAGATAAGGAACTGGTTTTCATAAGCGCCCATATCAACAACAGGAGGGGTTCCACTACCGCTGTCTACCACGCTTGGGATATCCATAAATCGCGCCCGACCGTCCAGATCAATAGGTAGTTTTTCGGAAGTATTGACATCTCCATCCAGGTCATAGGCATCCGCAGGCACCGTGTTATTGTCGCCCGCATCAATTGCAGCCGAATCCATAACCAATTTCAAATCGCCATAGTCGTCATCCGTTGTTCCCCAGTTGCCATCAATCCCGGGATCAGGACTTCGCCTGAATTTTGGATCGAGTAGCAATAAATTGTCACAGGACGTCGGCGCAGGCGGGCAGCCAAACTGCAGATTAGCAAAGCTGATATCAACTGTGCTCATATTTGGGGTAATCTGTCCACCTGTATTTCCCCAGAAAATTGAATTATTTATTGTGACAGTGCTGGAACCGATCCCCAACCCTCCACCAAAGGAGCCATTTGAATTGTTCCCGCTGAAAGTGGAATTGAATATTTCCAGGGCGCTTGTATTTACATTATAAATTCCCCCTCCTGAAACAGCCGCCTCATTTCCGCTGAACAAAGAATTGACGATCGTGGAATCGCTGTCATCATTGAAAATCCCACCTCCGTCTCCGCCCGCGGTATTTCCGAAAAACCTGACATTGATCAGATCGACTTCTGTACCCATAATATTTCTGATACCACCGCCATTTGAACCAGCATGGTTTCTCAAAAATAAGACCTCAACCAGATCCAACTCGCTGGTATCTTCACTTGAAATGCCTCCGCCGATACTGGCAGTATTTCCCTGAAAAACCGCTCCCAGGATAGCGAGTTTTGTCGCATCGTTGTTAATACCGCCGCCTTTGCCTGACGCCTGATTCCCAATAAATCTGGCGGCTTGATAATCAATTGCACTGACATCACTGTCGATGCCTCCTCCATTTGATGCAGTGTTTGAAATAAAAGAAATCGATTCCAACGTAGGACTGCCGTAGTAATTGTACAAACCACCCCCGTGGACAGCTTGATTGCTGGTAATTTTTAAATTCTTCAGAGTCGGCGCTCCGCGGTTGTTATAAATCCCACCGCCCTTATAGAATCTTGGATCTGCACCATTTGCGTAACCATGTTTGATCACAAATCCATCTAGAACTGCTGTACTACGCACTCCGCTCACATCTACAACATGGTAGCTATTATCCAGATGATGCGATTCAACCCCAATATCTCCGCTTAAAATGGTTTCATTCTCCAGCCAATCTCTGCCTCCATATGTGCTACCGCCGGATGGAAAGCCTCCGTAAACCTCGACATCATTAACCGCCTTAAATGCATCAGACCGCCTTGTTCCCGGATGGTATGTACCTTCAGCCACCCAAACCTGGACTGGCCCGCTTTTTGCCCAATGCATCCCGTCCTGAAGGTCCAGAAAGGCGTTTCCCCAGCTCGTCCCGTTATCCGCGCCTCCGGTTGCAGATAAATCCACATAGACCACCTCCGGAGGGGTTTCATAAGCACCCATATCAATGATCGGGGCAGTTCCACTGCCTGTATCAGGTACCGTTGGGGCGTCTGTAAAACGCGTATTGTCCTGGAGATCAAAGGGAACTAATTCGCTGGTGATTGTATCCTCATCCAGATCAAAATTATCACTGGGAACGAGATGGTTATCTCCCGCATCGATGGCAGGAGAAGTAAATTCAAGACGCTGGTCTCCATAATCATCGTCATCTGTACCCCAATCGCCATCAGAACCGATATCCGCAGCGCGCACAAATCGGGGATCCGAACTCAATAAATTAATGCATGTCGCGCCTGAAGCAGGACAACCTCCCTGAAGGATACTATGACTGATCGTCATCACTCCGCTATAGCTGATCTGGGGATATGAGCTGGCGGTATTCCCGTAGATAATACTATTACTAAATTGGGGATCACTGTCAACATGGTTATACATCGCTCCACCCCAGCTGCCGGCTTCATTCGCAGTCATGACCACGTTATCCAGGGTGAGGTCGCATTTATCAAGGTTGAAGATTCCTCCGCCGTTGGACGTGCTCTGATTACCGCTTAAAACCACATTAATCAGATGGGGTGAGCTCAGGTAATAGTTATGAATACCCCCGCCCTCATCGGCTGTATTTCCTCTAAACACGGTATTGACAATCGTCGGGCTGCTTCTGGTAAGGTTGTAAAGCCCGCCTCCATCAAGCAGGACTTCATTCTGAATGAAGTACAGATCAACCAGCAATGGATTGCTGTCGATATAGTTTGCCATGCCTCCCCCGTAAATTGCATAGTTGTCCTCAAAAATCGTATGGCGGATAGTGGGACTGGCAGAGGCATTATACATCCCACCCCCATAGCTCGAGTCAGATGCTCCTGAACCATCTGCGTCCCCCCCCTTGATGACAAAACCATCCAGAATGGTGCTGTCACCAACACCGTTTGTTGTCACCACATGGTAATTATTGTATACGCTTCCATTAAATATTGTCGGGTGAGTTTTCCAATCACGCGCTGCAAAGGTTCCGTCACCTCCGCCGTTTGGAAATCCGCCGTATACCTCAACTCCGTCTATAATTTGGAAGGTTGCTGTACGGGCTGTCCCCGGCATATACGTTCCCTCCGCTACCCAGATCCAGTCGGTGGAGGAAGCAGCTCCAAGAGCGGTCTGCAAATCGGTGTATGCATCTGTCCAGGAAGTGCCGTTGTTCAATCCAGTCGCGGTATGATCAACATAAATAGGGGCAGTCGCAGCCTGGCTGTCCTGATACATTGGAAAAACAAAAATCAAACCCACACATATCAAAATCAGGATATATCTACTCATCAAATCCCTCCCAGAAAATTATTGGTAAATCCGATTCGACCCTGTTTCGATTTTACATGAAATTTAAGTTTAAATCAATTAATCCGGTCTTCATCGAAAAATCCCTATACATGCTATACTTATCCAGCCGTACGGGAAATTTATAACCGGATTCTTGACAAATTAATTCTATTTTTTTCAACAAACAATTGCATATAGAACCAGCGAAACCGGAATCAACCATTTCTATATATGTCCCATATCGCTCGCTCCTCAATCATTATTGCTGTATTTTTCGCATTCGATAAAGTGCTCGGTTTTATCCGACAGGTGTTGATAGCGCGCCATTTTGGTTTGACCTACGATATCGATGTTTTTAACGCTGCTAACAACATTCCCGACCTGCTGTCAGCTTTGATTTCAGGCGGCGCGCTTGGGGTGGCTTTGATACCGGTTCTATCCGAATATCTCAAAAAGAGCGGGCAGCCAGCTTTATGGGATTTATTCTCCCGCATACTCAATCTAGCCTTTACCGTAACTGCTTTTATATCAATTGTTATCATTCTTTTTGCCAGCCCTCTGGTGGAATATGTCATTGCGCCAGGTTTCCCTCCCTCCCAGAAAGCCCTGACCGTCGAATTGATGCGGCTCGATCTGTTAGCAATTTTGATTTTTTCTATAAGCGGGCTGGTGATGGCTGGTTTACAGGCGAACCAGCATTTCCTGCTGCCAGCGATGGCTCCGGCGATGTACAACCTCGGTCAGATTTTTGGCGTGGCAATCCTTGCGCCTTCTAGGGGAATTGAAATAGGAAGCATCACGCTGCCCGCGTTTGGGTTTGGCATCCATGGACTAGTATACGGTGTGATCATTGGCGCACTCCTTCATCTGGCGGTACAAATCCCCGGGCTGATTCATTACAAATTTCATTGGACCCCCGCGATCAACCTTCACAATCCAGGGGTAATAAAGGTTCTACGCCTATTGGGACCGCGCATCATGACCATGTTTTTCCTGCAGGTGTTTTTTATCGCGCGCGATAACCTGGCATCCGGGTTGGGAGAAGGGTCTGTAACCGCATTAAACTACGGCTGGTTCATTATGCAGGTCCCTGAAACACTGCTTGGAACAGCGATCGCGATTGCGATCCTGCCAACTTTATCGGAGTTGTTTGTGCAGGGAAATCGAGAAGGA
The DNA here is from genome assembly GCA_046259385.1 of Anaerolineales bacterium. Classification (GTDB taxonomy): domain Bacteria; phylum Chloroflexota; class Anaerolineae; order Anaerolineales; family UBA4823; genus CAVWDI01. Next base: position 9,701 of record JBJYWI010000157.1, on the reverse strand, counting down.
TATGGAGTGATTATCAACAACGCTGTGCTTGTTCTACTCGCCCTTACGATACCAATCGCGGCGATTCTTTCTGCAGCCCTGCCACCTCTGGTTGAATTTGTGTTTGGATTCAGTGCTGCAGGCACTGAGCTCGTGGTTTGGGTTTCAAGGGCTTACCTGCTGGGGTTGGTAGGCCATACGCTGCTGGAAGTCGCTGCCCGGTCCTTTTATGCCCAGCAGGATGCAAAAACCCCCTTATATATAGCTGCACTAAACGCGCTGGTATTTATCATATTTGCTGTCAGCCTCTCAAGCCGTATGGGAGCCGTTGGTATCGCACTTGCGAATACAATAGCATTTACTGGCGAAGCGCTATTGCTGCTTTTCCTTCTCAACCGGCGGGAAAATGGAATTTTTCATGCGGGTCGGACTCTTGTCCGAGCAGTAATCGCGGCTGGTGCTGGAATTTCGGTTGTTTTTCTGGGAATGCAATTGCCATTGGAACCCCTGATTTCAGCGATTCTTTCGTTTGGGGCTGCAATCCTGGTTGCCGTTCCGTTTATTTTTCCGGAATTGAAGATACTAATAAGAATATAATAGCAAGCCTATTTATGCAAATAAATAAAATCCCTGCTCAGAAAACAATGACGCGGACATACTTTCTTGCGCTTTCGATCTTCTTGCTGTTTGCAATCGCTCTGGGACCTCAGTCATCTATCCAAGCATCGAAACTAAAATGGCGGACAAAAATGGATCCTGACTTGCTTGAACAGAATACAATAGAACAGGTTGAATATCTGGTTTTCCTGACGCAGCAAGCCAATATTGAAAAGACTAAATTTTTACCGACCAAGCTGGAAAAGGGTCACTACGTCGTAAAAGAATTGAAAGCGACTGCTGAGAGCAACCAGGCCCCGATTCTGGAATATCTCACCAAGAACAACATCGAGCACCGAGCGTTCTGGATTGCAAACATGATCTGGGTGCGAAGCACTCATGAAGAGATGGCGCAGATAGCAGAGCGGAATGAGGTTGCCCGGATTTTCGCAAACAATGAAATTTCAATTCAACTTCCTGAACCCTTTCCCGAATCCAAACCTGGCGATCAAAGACTGCTGCCAGGCGCAGTTGAGTGGAATATCGACCAGGTAAACGCGCCGAAGGTCTGGGAGGCGGGTTACACAGGCCAGGGCGTGGTTATCGGCGGGCAGGACACCGGCTATGACTGGGACCATCCAGCTTTGATCAACAAATACCGCGGCTGGAACGGCTCTTCAGCCGACCACAACTACAACTGGCATGACTCAATTCACTCGGGCGGAGGGGTTTGCGGACCAGATTCCAACGAGCCCTGCGACGATTATTCCTTTGGTCACGGCACACATACCATGGGCACGATGATCGGGGATGACGGGGGGAGTAATCAAATCGGGATGGCGCCTGGCGCAAAATGGATCGGCTGCCGCAACATGGACCAGGGAAACGGAACGCTCGCATCTTATATTGAGTGTTTTGAATGGTTTCTGGAACCAACTGATTTGAATGGAGAGAACGGCAATTCTGACCTCGCCCCTCATGTGGTCAACAATTCCTGGTACTGCCCGCCGGAAGAACTCTGTGATTGGGATTCTCTCATGCCGGTCGTGAATAATACCCGCGCGGCTGGTATTGTAGTGGTGGTCTCAACCGGTAATTTTGGCTCCTCAGGCTGTGGTTCTGTCAATCACCCACCAGCGATCTATGAAGCCTCTTTCAGCGTTGGTGCGACCGACAGCGGCGATATCATCACCGGATTCAGCAGCCGCGGACCCTCGGATTACACCAACCTATTAAAACCAAATGTTAGCGCCCCGGGTTATAACGTTCGCTCCAGTATTAAAGGCGGATCTTACGGCACTGCCAGCGGCACCAGCATGGCTGCCCCCCATGTTACCGGTTTGGTAGCCCTATTACTATCAGCTCGACCGGATTTAATTGGGCAGGTTGATCAAATTGAAAATATTATTGAAAGGAATGCACTGCCGCGCATAACCACGGAAACCTGTGGAGGTATTCCCGCGGGACAGGTCCCTAACAATACCTATGGATGGGGTCGAATCGATGCATATGAAACGCTCTTCGACACGCTTATATTTCCACTAATTTATAGATAACCAGCGAATACCCCAACCATAGAACTGGCAGCTCTATTTCTATTTTTGTCTTAGAAGTCGGGATGAATTCACCAGGATTCCCAGATCTGGCAGAGACTGAGCCGCGGCTGCCAGCACCGGCGGAAGGATCCCCAATGCAGCCAGCGAAAGACCAATCAAATTGTAAAAACCTGTAAAAAAAATATTGGTTCGCACAACGCGCATTGTCCGGCTGCTTACCCGGATAACATCTGGCACGAGCGACCAATCATCACGCAGCAGGGCAATATCAGCTGATTCTATGGCAATGTCGCTTCCTGCAGCTCCCATTGCGATGCCCACATCCGAACCCGCAAGCGCAGGGGCATCATTGATTCCATCACCAACCATAACCACCACATAGCCCTTATTCTGATACTCCCTAACAATTTCAATTTTATCCTGGGGAAGCAGTTCAGCCTTGTATTCAATTCTTCGTTTATTCACCAGTTTTAATTCAATCTGCCTTGCCAGATTCCGGGCGGTTTCATCCCGGTCGCCGGTCAGGATTGATACATGTTCGAATCCCTGGTTAAATATGCTGTCAATCGCAGCAGGAACTTCGTCTCGCATAATATCATCCAGAATGACTGCAGCAATCGGCTTCCTATCAACCCCAATGTATAAAATGGTTCTTCCTCTATCCTTCATACTGTGTTTTTCGGGAAAAATTATATGCCCTTTCCGCTTTAAAAACATGCGCGGATTTCCAACCTCAACCTGGAAACCATCCACGACCGCTTTTAATCCAAGCCCCGGTTCATATTCACTTTTTTCTGGTTCAGACAACACCAGGTTTTTGTCCCGGGCAATTTTTATAAATGCCTTCGCAAACGGGTGAGATGAATATCGCTCCGCAGACGCTGCAAGTCGCAGTGCCTCCTCTTCGTACTCCGCCTGCGATAGATAAACTGTTTTTCCTATCCGCATATCTGATCCAATCACTTCAACGTCAATGATCTCAGGTCTTCCAAATGTAAGCGTTCCTGTTTTATCGATCAGCATTACTTTTGCCTGATCCAGGATCTCCAGGTATTTTCCTCCCTTGATCAATAACCCACGTTTCGCCCCGGCACCGATGGAAGCCAGCATGGCAATTGGAGTAGCAAGCGCAAACGCGCAGGAACAGGCGACAACCAGTACTGAAACCGCTGCCATATGATCCTGACTGATAAAATACGCAATGACTGCAATCGTGAGAACAAGTGGTAAAAAATAAGCTGAGAAACGATCTGCAACCCGCTGAATATTCGCCTTTTTAGATTCGGTTTGCTCTACCAGGGATATCACTTTTCCGAAGGTAGTATTACTCCCCACCTTTTCAGCACGAACTTTAAGACTCCCTGACTGCACCAGCGAAGCGGCGTAAACTGAAGTACCGACACCCGCTTCAAAAGGTTGGGGTTCACCCGTAATTGCTGATTGGTCAATAATCGCATACCCACTCAATACCTCACCATCGACAGGCACTTTTTCACCAGGACGAAGTATCACAGTATCACCAATATCTACTTCTTCGATCGATATGGATATTTCAGTCCCGTCTCTTTCTACATTCGCGTTTTGCGGTGCCAATGAGGTGAGACTCTTGATGGAAGCGCGTGTTTTTTGGGTGGTAAATCCTTCAACGTAATCCCCAACTCGCATAAAGATTGTTACCAGCAAAGCAGTGATCCATTCACCGGCAATTGCCGCAGCGATCACCCCCACAAACATTAATGTGTGCGCAATAATCTGGCGATGGAGCGCAGCCTGAATTACATTCTTATAAATAGGATAACCAACAAGAAAAATAACAAATAACCAGATTGTCCAAGGTACAAAATCATTCATCTGCTCAAAAAAACCAAGCCATTCTCCGCCAATTACAGCAAATAGAACCAACCCAAAAACAAAAAACAGCATTATCCAGATATTGCGGGTGAATTTACTTGCACCGGTTACTTTAGAAACATCCTCGCGAGTATCCAACACTCTGTATCCGGCTTTTTCAACCGCCCGTTTCAGCTCCTGAATTTGAACAAATTCCGGATCAAGGTGAACAACAGCTTTTTCAGCCCCGAGATAGACCTCTGCAGATTTCACCCCCTGCAGTTTTTCTAATGCTTTGCGTACATGAAGGGTGCATTCCATACAATCCATATCGCTTATTTGCAGTTCAACAATCTGATCAGGTTTCATAAAATTTCTTCTATTAGCAAGCAACCATTATTAATACAAAAGAGGTTTGGAGAGAAATCGAATTTCCTGCCCCAAAACCTCTTTCAATTAGAATTTCCCAAATTCAGGACGGTTCTTCACCAATTTATCCATTTTATCATTTTCTTCATTTTCCTCTGTATGCGAACCTGCCATCAATAAACCCAATTCCTCGCGTGAAGCCTTTGCAGCGTCAAGTATGGCAACGATTTCACCATTGTACATAACCGCAATCCTGTCAGAAAGGGATAGAATCTCATCCAACTCCGTTATCCCGTTTGTCTATGATCTGGCTGTGGATGTATTCGATTGAGCCGACATCCAGGCCGCGCGTGAGCTGATTGGCAACCAGCAGGCTGACAGGGCTGCCCAACTCGAGTACCACGATGACCCTCTGGTAGTTGCTACCCAATATTTAAATCAACTCACATCTCAACAGGTTAATCGCCAGGATTGTAACTGGTCACAATAATGCCATCCTTCAAGCGGGAGTCAATTTCTGTGAGTCCAACTTTCACTTCTATAGGAATGTGGCTGTCAAAATCATAAAAGGAGCCAGGCTAACCTATACTTATAAGTTCCTGGCTGGGAACCTGCCCACATTCGCCACCTTAATCAGTTCGTACTCAACTGGGAATATAAGCTCCTCAGCCCTGGTAGCCAGGCAGGGATGCGCCTCGATAACTGCTAACCGCTAATTACTATCCCTTCCGATGCAGTACAGCCCTTCATTACCGGCAGTTTCAATAAGTGCCCTATTGCCTGTACTGCCTCCGATATCGAGACCCAATTATTATCGCTCAATCAAATTTATCCAGCTAAAAAAAGAGACGCTCGATCACGATGATGAGCATCTCCAGAAATAGTAAACAAATACTCACGAATTTCTTTAATTCTAATGACTATTCCTTTTTGTAAGGCAGCCCATCTGCCACCGGCATCCTCGACCTGCCCACGAAACCTGCCAGTACAACCATAGTGGCGATATACGGTGCCATACCGAGTAAGTCCACCGGGATGCCTACCTGAAGAATTGACAATTTCTCCTGCCATGAATCAAAGAAACCAAAGATCAATGACCCAAGGAACGCCCCCCCCGGATTCCAATTCCCGAATATCATGGCTGCCAATCCTAAAAAGCCTTTACCTGCTGTCATTCCTTCATTGAAGCGCCCTGCTGCACCTATGCTCATATAAGTACCTGCCAAACCAGCAATCGCACCACTGCACAAAACACTGATGTATCGCACTCTAAAAACATTGATGCCTAAGGTATCTGCCGCCTTGGGATGTTCTCCTACCGAACGTACTCTTAATCCCCAACGAGTGTAATTCATAATAATATGGGTGATGATGAGTAAAGCAAATAGCGTGTAAATAATAGGGCTGAGGTTGAAAAACACCGGTCCCAGCACAGGGATTTGCCAGACAACCGGAATGGGGACGGAGGAGATAGCTGGGCCTGGTTGGTTCAATTCTGGTAACAGGTTCAAAACCGCCCTTTGTAAATAACTTGTAATACCCAACGCAAGTATAATAATTCCTGTGCCACTCACAATCTGGTTAACCATATAACGGATAGAGAGAACAGCGTGTAATAATCCCAACAGCATTCCTGCCAGAACACCTCCAATGACTCCCAGCAACATGTTATCGAAGGCACTGGCAACTACCACCGAAACAAACGCCCCAAACAACATCATGCCTTCAATGGCAATATTAACAACTCCCGCGCGTTCACTGTAAATACCACTCAGGGCTGCCAGCGCGATCGGGGTTGCTCTAACTAGGCTGCTCACCAGCATCCCGGTAAGGTTGAGGGATTTATCTGCTGCCGCCCATACTAGAAAACCTAGGATGAACAACCCGACCACCACAGCAATTGCCAGGTTATTATGTTCTGTTCCCTTCACTAATTGATATGCACCGATTAAAGCTGCCAGTCCGGACAGCACATACAATCCAATCTCTGTAGGTATTATCAGATCAGGTGCGCTGATTGTTACACCAGCTCGCTGACTGGTGAGCACAAATGTTGTGGTTTTCCCAGAAGTGCCCATGGAAAGCAGCAGGATGAAGACGGCAATAATTAGAAAACCGATACCTTCCAGATAATCTCTGCGAGTCCGTCCTTTTTCAATCGTTATTTCTGCTTGCGCCATAACGTTCTCCTTATACCAAACTCACATCTGGTATCGCGCCTGGTTCTTCCTCTTTCGGCTTTTTCAGGTGATAGATGCTGCGGATGATCTCCGGGGCAGCCACGAAAATGATCACAAGTGCTTGCATCACCCGGATGATCTCCACCGGTACACCTGCAACCGACTGCATTCGAGCTGCGCCACCACGCATAAAACCAAACAATAATGATGCCAGAATTACCCCTAAGGGATGGCTGTTTCCTAACAAGGCTAACGCAATCGAATCGAAACCATATCCGGTTGAAAAGGCTCTCACCAAGCGGTGGTCAACGCCCAATACCTGGTTAACGCCTGCCATCCCTGCCAGCGCGCCGCTGAGCGCCATGGTCAAAACAATAATCACTGATATCCTAATACCGGCATATCGAGCTGCACGAGGATTGGCACCAACCATGCGGATTTCCAAACCTTTGGTAGTCTTCCACAAAAACCAGTAAACCAACCAGGCAACACCGAGAGCTAGAAAAAATCCCCAATGAATACGCATGGGTTTCTCGAATAATGCTGGTAAATATGCAGATCGAGCCACCTCTTGAGTAATTGGTAATCCATCGGGTCGAGCCATAGGTCCACTGAGCATATAATCGGTCAATCGAAAGGCGATATAATTCATCATGATGGTGTTGATCACTTCGTGAGCGCCTGTCTTGGCTTTAAGTATCCCCGGAATCGCTCCCCAAAACGCCCCCGCAAGAATCCCTGCCAGAATTGCTAATGGGAGGTGGAAAATCCAGGGCAAACCCGTAAGTGAGTAACCGACAAATGCGGAGGCTAAGCCACCAACGAAAAGTTGCCCCTCAGCACCAATATTAAAAAGTCCTCCACGGAAACCGAGCGCCACCGCTAAACCAGCGAAGATATAGGGGGTAGTGATTACCAAGCTCTCGCTGACTGGCCGGAACGCTTCCAAGAGTGCACGCGAATCGCCTGTACTCGCCCACGATCTAAATGCCTCAATCATGACAGCAGGATTACCAAATGCCCCCTCAAAGAGCGTCACGTAAGCTCCCCACATCGAGGCTCCCGCAAGTTTGAGCGCTTGGAGAGGTGCCTTAAAAAAATTACTCCAGGCTGCCAGAACTTCCGGATCCGAAAACGCAATAATTAGCCCACCGATCAGCAATGCAGTGAATACCGAAAGTAAAGGCACAATCAAGGCTTGAAAAGTACCCTTCCGAATAAAAATCCTCTGCAGCAGATTGCGCTGGTCTTTCGAGGGTCCAGCCGTTTGTTTAATTGATTCAGTCTCTTCGGTCAAAACAACCTCCTAACTCTGCACTACCTCTGCTGCATTGTCCTGAACACCGCACATCAGCAAACCCAATTGTTCGCGGGTCGACTCTTCACCCGGGATAATATCCATTATTTTTCCTTCATACATAACGGCAATCCGATCGCTCAACGTCATGATTTCATCCAGTTCGGGCGAAATTAACAATATTGCACACCCATCATCTCGTTTCTCAAGAATACGATTGTGGATGTATTCAATTGAACCAACATCAAGACCTCTTGTTGGTTGGGAGGCTATCAGCAATTTAATTGGACGCGAGAATTCTCGCGCAACAATCACCTTTTGCTGGTTGCCCCCTGAGAGGTTTGAGGCTGGTATAGTAATGCTTGGCGTACGGATGTCAAAAAGTTTAATCCGTTCCGCAGCAGCTTTTGCGACCTCATCTTCTTGGAGTGATATTCCTCTCGCAAATGGTGGTTCGTAATACGTGTTCAAAACCAGGTTGTCAGCTACAGTGAAAGACATAACCAAGCCATCCTGCTGGCGATCTTCAGGTACGTGAGCTGAACCAACCTCCCGTATCATGCGGGGAGAACCTTTGCTCGTATCCTTCCCTAACATGCTGATACTTCCGGTTTCAATTTTTCTTAAACCTGTCAGGGCTTCCACCAATTCTGTCTGTCCGTTACCCTGAACGCCCGCTACTCCCAGTATTTCCCCAGCACGCACGTCGAAGTTTACTCCATCCACTGCTACCAGCTTCCGGTCATCGAGAACCTTTAGGTTGTTTACCTCAAGCACGACCTCCTGCGGTTGAGCGGGTTCTTTATCTACCGTCAAGATCACCTCGCGTCCGACCATCATATTAGCCAACATTTTCAGAGTAGTTTCCTCTGGTGTGGTTGTCCCAACTTCGCGACCGTCACGTAAGACAACAATCCTGTCGGCTAATTCCAGTACCTCGTTCAATTTATGCGTGATGAATATGACAGACTTACCCCTCTTAACCAAAGATCGGATGACTGTGAATAATCCCTCAACTTCTTGGGGAGTCAGCACCGCAGTAGGTTCATCAAGGATTAAAATATCAGCCTTGCGGTACAAAACCTTAATGATTTCAACCCGCTGCTCTTCCCCAACAGATAGGTCCTCTACATAAGCATCAGGATCGACTTGCAAGCCATAACTCTCAGATATCTCTTTGATGCGTTTTGAAGCCAATGAACGATCTATGAAAACTCCTGCTTTGGTCGATTCGATCCCCAGCATGACGTTTTCCGTAACCGTAAAAACAGGCACCAGCATGAAATGTTGGTGCACCATTCCAATCCCCAGTTCAATTGCATCATTTGGACCATGAATTTCAACTTTCTCTCCGCGGATCAGGATTTCGCCCTCATCTGGAGTGTAAAGGCCATAAAGGATGTTCATCAAAGTTGTCTTACCTGCACCATTTTCCCCCAACAATGCTAAAATTTCGCCCTCATTGAGGTTTATATCGATATTGTCGTTGGCAAGGACTCCCGGAAAACGTTTTGTTATGCCACGCAGTTCCAGCAATGGAGGCATGCTTCACTCCTCAATATTAAATAAATATAAATAGGGATAATTCTAGGCGGTACCACTTAATAATCATGATACCGCCTGATTTTTCTTAGGAATTATCTTGGTGTAATTTGGATATTAATCGTACAACCCGCCTGGGCAGTGCTCGGGATAAGACAAACACCCGGTGTCTGTAATTTCACCAGAGATGATTTGCTGCTTCAAGTCTTCAATTTCAGCTTTCAGCTCATCCGGAATGGTATCTTCAAGTATATGATACGGGGCAATATCAACACCATTGTTTTCCAGGCTGCCAATGTAAACACCACAACCCTGGAAATTGCCCTCCTGGGTTGCTTTGACAACATCGAA
>JBJYWI010000156.1:0-6656 GCA_046259385.1 Anaerolineales bacterium | reverse complement strand
AAACTTCCCATCCAGACAGGCATTCCGCATATACGTTTCTGCATTAACTCAACTCAATCTAGATAGACATAACCGCATATCAACAACAGATAACCGTCTGCTTCGAAGGATTGTAAGGGATGTTAGAGATCGAGGCTACTCTGCATATGACACGATCCAGCGTTGGGAATCTGTAAGAAATGGTGAGAGAAACAACATTTTTCCTTACCAGGAATTCGCGGATGTCATGTTTAATTCAGCCCTTTCATATGAAATGTCCGCTTTAAAATCAATGGCGGAACCAATACTGCGACAGGTTCCTTTTGGGACACCCGAATATATAGAAGCAAAAAGATTGTTGGCTTTCCTGGGCTGGTTCCTTCCGCTGGATATTGAACTAATCCCCGACAATTCGATTATAAGAGAGTTTATTGGAAACTCAATTCTGAAAGATTTTTCTCTTTGGGGAAATCATTGAGTATCTTTAAATAAAACCAATATCTATGGTTATTTGATAATCATTTGTGAGAATACGAACCACAAACCCAACAAGGCCCAAAGTACAACCAGAAGAAAAATAGGCCAAAATCTCCGCACGGTTTCCAAATATTGAGAGCTCGATTGTTTTTCAAAAGGCTGGCGGTTTTTTTGTAATAATTCCATCTCTTCTGTGGATTCCGGAAATATCAATGTATAAGTTGGCAGGGGTGGAATTGTGGCAGTGCCTGTAATGATTAACGTATCAGTAATTTGAAATGAAGGTTCAATTATGGAATCATCATTGTTAGTAGCATCATAATTGTACTCTTGATCATTATGTTCGGATTTGAATTGAAAACCAACATTATTTAGCGAAAGACTATTCCCACTTACACTCCTTACCTCAAATAATGAAGTGTAGAATCCAAAAATCACCATCACAGAAAGGATGACACTATAATGCGATCCTCTTCCTGTTTTCATTCTTTTCAAATGACGGTGATTTATATTATTAACCTGATTTCTCAATAAAAAAGGAGAAAATGATCTCCGGTCTATACACATAATTATACCAATCGGTTTTCAATTAGAAAAAAAATAACTCGCATAGATATTGCAACATCTTTTTATGGGAAATTCTGTGATATTTAGTATGGGATCACACTGAAAATCCCTTAAATAAGGTAAAAATTGAAACCATATAAACAAGTCCGTTTCTTTACAATTCTCATAACCATAACAGCGATCGTCCTCATTCTGGCTGGTTTAAAACTGCTGGATAATTTAGCTGTGGAGAAAATCAAACTACCAACAGTATCACTTTTTAGGGTCGATGACTATGAAGTTATTAAAGGTTCGATAAGAGAGGCGATCGAAGCACAGAAAGAAGAAGCGGTTGTTTATCTGATACATGAAACAGAGATCGATAATATCCAGATATCAAAAGACGGCAAATGGGCAGTAGCCTGGTTGATCCCAATCGATCCAGTGACTGGTCAACCAGTCCCAGCAGAACCAGGTTTAGCAATCTTAAACCTTGAAGATTCTGGGTGGAAAGTTACCCTTCCGCACAATCCCGAATGGATGGCGGTTCTTTTGGAAATTCCCGACGATTTGTTGCCCAATGAATTACGAGCACACTGGGTCGACACCGGTAGATACCAGATTGAAGCGACGGCAGGTCTTGGTCCGTATGGTGGTTATTACTTGCCTTGGGCTGGGGGAGAGACGCTATATCTAACACAAAGTGTAAAGCATGACGCTTACACTCCCAACGGAAACGCACATTATGCGTTTGACTTTGCCAAGCCGGGTTATCCCAGCGCGATGTTCAATGTCCATGCTGCAAAAGGTGGTACCGTTTATAAGGCTGCCTGGTCCTACTCTAACGGGAATCCAGCTTCTTCCAATCTGCTAGTGCTCGAAGACACCACAACCGAGCCGACCACTTACCAGCTCTACATGCACCTGGCAAAGGATAGTATCCCTCCTGAGTTTCGTATAAAAGGTAGATATGTAGGCCAGGGTCAGTTTATTGGTGTTGCAGATGATACCGGTGTCAGTACAGGTAATCATTTGCATTTTCATGTCCACACTAACCCCGCATCCTATTGGGGCAGGTCTGTTGATATAACTTTCGAGGATGTCTTAATCAATGGCGGCAGACCCAGATACAACGGCGATTTGAGGTACTGTAAAAATGATTCTGTTTTTCAAGACATTTGCGATGAGACAAGTTACAGTTACACATCTCGAAATTACCCAAACCCGGATTATGTACCCCCTACCGGAGACATTACCTCCCCGGTTAATGCATCTATCATCACTACGGATACTCTAAAGCTGGAAGGTTGGGCAAGTGATGAAGGAACGGGTATCAAGAGTGTTCAATTAATCGCAAAGTACTTGGATGAATGGTTTCCAGTAAGTGAGGTTTTTACATCAACCAATTTCACCTTTAATTGGAATCTTTGTCAGGACAGGATCCCAGATGGACCGGTGAGTATTGCGCTGGACATCGAAGACAATTTTTTGAATAAAGCTCAAGGATTACCAGGCTTGAGGCATATATTTAAAGAATATGGCTGCCCACCAATTACACCCGATTGTGAACCATCCGATAGTGAGATTGCCCTTTTCTCTGATCCCGATTTTACTGGCAGGTGCGTTATATTAGGCGCTGGTGACTATGCGCAGACTCCCAGCCTGGGTGATGTTGGCGACAACAACGCTGAATCGATAATCGTAGGAGAAAATGTACTGCCCACTCTATTTATGGATGATGACATGACTGGCCGTGGAGAGACATTTACGAACAGTGACAGTAACCTTTCCGATAACCGTATAGGATCAAATAATATCTCATCCTTAAAAGTACAATCCAGAGCAGCCACACCCAGAGTTCCCTTATTGATTTCACCCAATTACAGCGCAGTTTACAATTCTGATGACACGATCAGCTTTTCATGGGAGAATCTCGGTGCTGGTATTGAATTTCAAGCTCGTATTAATTTGAACGAAAGCAGTTATCTTAATTCACCATGGCTTACTTCACCAGATTGGCAGATAAGTTCTTTACCTACAGGAAGACATACTTGGCAGGTAAGATCTAGAAATGAAAATACCACCAGTGGGTGGAGCAGTTTCCGCTATTTCTACATTCAATCCTCTGACGTTGATGTTGTAAATGAATCCGCACCATTTGCCGATAATATGGAAAGTCTGGTCCAGAACTGGTCTAACAGCCTCAATTGGGCAAAAACAAATGAAGAAAACCATACTTTGGGTGGAACTTTCAGTTATAAATATGATGTTGGTGCAGGAGGAAGTTATGACAACGGTTCCCCCAATTCAGGTTATCTCACCTCACCAATGATCCAGATTCCAGGGAACAGCGAATATTTCTTGAGATTCTGGTACAGATATGAGACTGAAATAAATTTCCAGCACTGGGATCAGAGATGGGTGCAGGTTTCAGTTGATGGGGCACCGTTTGAGAACATCCACCAGCTTCTGGATGATAACCCTGATCAATGGCTTCAAAGCCCGGCAATCCCATTATCAGATTACTCAGGTGAAACAATCAGAATCAGATTTTACTTTAACACCCTCGATGCGGAATTTAACCACTTCAAGGGCTGGTATATCGATGATGTTTCCATAACGGAAACGTCTCCACCTGATTGTGTGGACGCGGGAAACACAGCACTATTTGCGGAGCAGATTAAATACGGCGACCTTGTAAATGGATCAATCTGTCCAGGTGGTGATATTGACTTCTACACTTTTTACGGGAATCGCGGGGATAGGGTCGGCGCTGTAGTTGATACCGCTTCATCTGTCTCACCACTAGAAACAGTTTTATATCTGCTCGATAGCGATGGTTCTTCCATCATCGCTGATTCTGGAGAACGACCAGTTTCAGATGTCTGGTCTTCCTTATTATCATACAATTTAACAAAAGACGGAAATTACTTCCTGAAGGTCAAAGCCAAGAACCATCCCTCTGAAGGCAGCGAAGACAGTGATTACATCTTGAAACTGGTGAATGATAACGAAAAGCCGACCATTTCCTTTATCAATCCACAGGAAGGCCAGGAAATCTCACCAGGTCCGCTCACTCTTCAGGTGGATGCAGGTGATACAATTAGCGGGATCAGTTATGTTGACTTTTATTGGTTGCCTCCCAATGATGAGACTTCAAGCTGGACTTTAATAGGACAGGACCGGGATGGAACAGATGGTTGGAGTCAAATTATTGAATTACCGGATTCGCCTAATTTGCCAGATATCGTATTCTACGTTCGTGCCTATGATTGGGCAGGGAATGGTTCCAGCGTGATTTTTCCAGGAACTGTAAATAAACTGCTTTACTTTCCAATAGTTGGGGGGAATAACGAGTAGATACCGGTGAAGCTGATCATTCAGATACCAGCATATAATGAAGCTGAAGTCCTTTCCAAAACGATAGCGGAACTCCCTAAAGAAATATCCGGTATTGATGAAATTGAATATCTGGTAGTTGATGACGGCAGCGAGGATAACACCTCCGAAGTCGCTGAAGTAATCGGGGTTCATCATGTCCTCCGGCTAAGAAGACATTCAGGACTCGCAGCAGCATTCTTACGGGGTATCGAGTTCAGCATTAATCAAGGCGCCGACATCATTATAAACACAGATGCCGACAATCAGTATAACGCTGCAGATATTAATTTACTGGTAGAACCAATCCTTAGAAAAGAAGCCGATATTGTAGTCGGTGATCGCGGCATTGCATCTCAACAGAATTTTACTGCTACAAAAAGATCCCTCCAGCGATTGGGGAGCTGGTTTATCTCTAAAGCAGCCGGGGTCGATATTCCTGACGCGACCAGCGGCTTCCGGGCTATCAACCAGGAAGCTGCCTTGCGGACGTTGGTTCTGAGTGAATACTCTTACACATTAGAAACCTTAATTCAAGCAGGTGCACGGAGCATGAAAGTGGTATTTGTGCCAGTCCGCACCAATCCACCCACCCGCCCATCCCGGCTTATGCGGAATATACCCCAGTTTATAATCCACTCCAGTGTTGCCGCAGTGAGGACATATACGATGTACAAACCCCTCAGGGTTTTCACAATCATTTCTCTTTTGGTAATTCTTATTGGTCTCTTTCTGGGTTTACGATACCTTTATTTCTTCCTGAATGGTTACGGCGCTGGCCACGTTCAGTCGCTCATTCTGGCGGCTGTATTCTTAATTGTCGGGTTTCAAATATTTCTGATTGGACTACTGGCGGACCTGATTAGTTTTAACCGCAAAATTATGGAAGAAATCCTCTACAGATTGCGTAAATCTGAACTAGAAAGATAAATCAAATCCGTTATTTCCGTCTATGAAAAAGATAATTGTTTTAATTTTTGCCGAAATTTTGACCGTATTGCTTTTGGGATGCTCTTCGATTGAGAAAATTGAACAGCCTACAATTACGGGGACTGTGATACTCGATCAGGACAATACCGTCGGACAAACTTTTGTCGCTCGTTATGATGGTCTGGATGGCATTTTATTCAATTTCGAACCGTCACCGGACACCCAGGGTGAAATTACCCTGACCCTCACTCCAGGTCCAGATGAAAAGGAGATTATCAGAAAGGCAATATTAGAACTACCTTCAAATTCACTACCTGGTCATTACCACATCCAGTTTGAACCACTTAATGAATCTACCAAAGAATATTATTACTCCTATCTTGAATTTAATGGAACTGGAACCATAAAGGTTGGGCATGGAAACGGTGATGCATATCTTAACGGCGCTGTGTACCAGAACCACTCCCCTATGGATGCTCAAGCAACTTTCAACTTGAGCTACGATCCAACTCAAGTCGCATTGGGTTTGTTGCAGGAAGGTCTATATTGGATATTGTGGTTATTAGTAGGGATCTTCCTGTATATTCTCCCCGGGTGGGGTCTGTTGGGACTGCTTTGGCCAAGCTGGAAGGATTATCACTGGAGTCTTAAACTCGGTTTGAGCGCCGGTGTTAGTCTGGCGATTTACCCAATTCTTTTTCTTTGGACCTATATCATCGGTCTTAACTTGGGCGCTTTCTATGCCTGGCTTCCTCCAATTGCTGGATTACTTTTAATTATCTGGAATAATCGCCTAAATCTCCACCAAAGAAAGTCTCCTTTCTCGATGAATCTCAAACCTTTCCCCTGGGCGGGTTTCACCTTGCTGGTCGTAATCGGATTGGTCTTTGCAGTTCGCTTCTGGGTGATCAGGGGATTGGAAGCGCCAATGTGGGGCGATTCTTATCAGCACACCATGATCGCCCAGCTGCTTGTAGACAACAAGGGATTGTTCCAATCCTGGGAACCATATGTCCCATATCAGAGTCTAACTGTTCATTTCGGATTCCACACGCAACTAGCAGTATTTATGTGGTTAATTGGATACAACAGTCTTCCCTCCACTCTTATAGTTGGCCAAATTATCAATGGACTAGCAATTATTACTTTATTTCCTCTCACTTACAAACTTAATCGAAAAAATATATGGGCAGGAACTGGAGGGTTAATAATCGGAGGTTTAATTTCACAATTACCCGCTTTTTATGTCAACTGGGGGCGTTATGCACAATTAGCAGGATTAGTTATCCTACCGGGGGCCTCTTGGATGGTAGTAGATCTTATAGATCAAAAAGTGCACATAATTT
>JBJYWI010000155.1:0-8736 GCA_046259385.1 Anaerolineales bacterium | reverse complement strand
ACAAATCAAAACTACCAGAATAACCAGAACAATCCATGTTGATCGCCGGACCATTCTCTAACCTCTCTGACGGCGGTTGAACCATACAATCAATCCGGATACCAACGCAACACCTGGTATCAAAATCACTGAGACAAACAGAATCAGATTGATCGTTAAGGGTGTTAATCGGATGAGCAAACGCTGGGTACTCTCTTTTGGAGTAAGATTAATAATATCTTCTTTGCCAGCCAACCAGTCAATGACATTGACAGCCAGATCGCCGTTCGCATACGCAAAATAATTAGAATCATTAGCGAAATCCGAATCTCCAAAAACGACCAGTTTACTATCTGAAGAAAATTGTTCTGCTACTACAGCCAGTGGAACTGGTCCTGGTAAATCCTGACCTTCATCAAATGCTGCTTGCTCTGGATTTCTTGCAACTGTAACCAGATCCGTTTCCGCCCATGATTGCTGACCAGTTTTAACAAGTTCCGTTCTGCTGATCTGCGTTTCACCATCAGCCACCTGGACACTGCGAACAGTGGGAAATTGTGAGGCGATATTTTCCAATGATATTGTTATTGGA
The DNA here is from genome assembly GCA_046259385.1 of Anaerolineales bacterium. Classification (GTDB taxonomy): domain Bacteria; phylum Chloroflexota; class Anaerolineae; order Anaerolineales; family UBA4823; genus CAVWDI01. The sequence goes on along the minus strand of JBJYWI010000155.1, from coordinate 8,165 downwards.
TGAGCGTTGTATTCTGCTGCAAAAGGTGCAAAAATTTGCATGGAATTGAGATCGATAACAATATCATTCCCTAACTTAATCCCCCAGTTTTCTTCCAGGTAAACTGCTAGATTATCAGTCTGTTCGCCAAAATCAGTTACAGGAATTGGTTCCTCCATCACAAACAACGACCCGCCCTGAATGAGGTATTCATCCAGCAGTTCGACTTCATTTTTAGCGATAGGTACCTGCGGTCCTGCGATAACGATTACGCTTGTATCCTCCGGAATACTGTTAGTCGTTAATAAGTTGAGAATGCCAACAGTGTAGTTCTTGCTCTCTAAAGAACGCTTAACCTGGGAATATCCTTTCTCATCTGTATCCTCAGGATTGTATTCCCCGTGACCTGTCAGGAAATATACCTTACTCAATTCAGGACTGATCAATCTAATCAATGCCGCGGTAATTTCTTGTTCGCTGATAAATGAAACTGGCTCCTGGAACTCGCCTTTTTTCAGGACAATCGTTCCATCACGTGAGATCTTCGCCTGCTCGGCTTTTATTGGATCCGCCTCCGGGTCAATAAATTCATATTCAAATTTCCCATCCGAGTTAAATTTATAAAGCTCAAGCAGTTCCCTAGCCTGGTCCGAAGAAATTCTTGGCGTAAAGAAAGCGGATGCGAGTACCGGTGTATCAAGCTTCTCCAAAGTCTCAATTGTTTCAGGTGCCAGGGTATAGTTTTTATCCTCTGTAAGATCTTTCCTTACAGGGTTATGGTAAGAAAGGTAATTCAAAATGATTATCACCCCCAAAAAAGCGGCACCGAAGATTACAGCATTACTTCCATATCGTGCTTGCCTTCTGGCCAACAACTTTCTTATCCGGTCACGATCCAATACCGCATAAATGACTAAACAAACAACCGCAATTACCAGGCTTACTTGTATATATCTATCCAAATCCGGTTTTAGAAAGAACAAAACAATGGCTGCAGCAGCTGATATTCCAGCCAATATCAGAGATAGAACAATTAAATGCTTCCTGGTTATCTCCATTAACGCCACCTACGCATTTCAACAGAGATCGAGGCAACCATCAGAGAAAAAGCTGTGACGCTCATGTAGTAAACAACATCACGTATATCCAGGATGCCGATAAACAGGTTGGAAAAGAAATGATCACTGAAGTTTAAGTATTTGATCAACTCAAAATTCCCTCCACCAGCACCTGTAATTCTGGTTACCGGATCCAAAATCCACCAGATAACAATGAATACTCCTAAGGTAGTAACAAAAGCAGCAATCTGATTGCTGAAAAATGATGAAACTGCCACCCCGACTGCTATTAAAGCCGCACCAAGTAAAACAATCCCCAGATAACCACTTATAAATGGTCCCTGATCGATGCCAGGTTCAGTCATTTGATTCAAGATCAAAGGGTAAATAAGTGTTACGCCAACAATTGACAGGATCAGTAAAAAACCTCCCAGCCATTTCCCTGCCACAAGTTCCCAATCCTTCACAGGCGAAGTTAGCAGCAACTCAATCGTTCCAAGGCGCTGTTCCTCTGCTAACAATCTGGTAGTTATTGCTGGAATCAATAAAACCAGCATTGTCGCTAATGGTGCAAGAAAGATCTCGACCCCAGGTGAATAACCTGGCTGGATCACGGCAATCTGCAAGTTCAAATAGAAAAATATTCCTAAAACCGCCAGTAATACAAAGGCGATCATATATGGAATCCAATCAGCAAAATATCTTTTATATTCGCGACTGGCAATTATCCAGATGTTACGCATGATTCAATTATTCCTCTTCTATCTCAGCCTGAAGATTTTCGACCGAATGTAAATCTTCCTTTTCTTCCCTAGTCAATTTCAGGAATATTTCTTCAAGGCTCAATCCAGCTTTGCGCAATTCCATGAGATCATAACCAGCTGTGATCACCGCTTTTGCAACATCTGGTCTTGGGTCAATTCCAGGAATAGTCTCGAATTCCAGTTTTCCATTTTGAGACGAAATGATCCGATTAACCCCTCTTATTTCACCGATTAATGATTCAATCCCTTCATAATCTCCTCCGATTTCCAACAAAATGTGTTGTGCGCCGGTTAATCGAGATTGTAAATTCTCAGGTGAATCCTCGGCTAACAGCTTACCTTCATTTATTATCAAGACTCTATCACAGACCTGCTGAGCTTCGGAAAGTATATGTGTGGATAATAAAATTGTCCTTGTTTTACCCAAATCCTGGATCAGGTTTCTGACTTCAATTATTTGTGCGGGATCCAAACCGATTGTGGGTTCATCTAAAATTAAAACTTCCGGATCATGAACCAGCGCCTGTGCTAGACCAACCCGCTGTTTTAACCCTTTAGAAAGATTCGAAATATAACTATTTGACCTTTCTTCTAAATTCATTATTCCAATTACTTTGTTCACGTTCTCATCTGAATCCTCTGTACCGCGCAGATCAGCCATATACTTCAAATAGTCAAATACTGTCATATCCGGATAAAGAGGAACAGATTCGGGCATGTAACCTACCCGGCGCCTTACTTCTAACGATTGATCTACAATATCGTATCCAGAAATTGTTGCTTTTCCCAAAGTCGGGGGCATATATCCGCACAGGATGCGCATTGTGGTGGTTTTTCCGGCGCCATTTGGTCCAAGGAAACCAAGAATCTCATTTTCACCGACATGAAATGATAATGAATCAATCGCACGGTTTGGTCCGTAATCTTTCGTCAACCCTTCTACTTCAATCATCCGATTCCCAAAAAGATAATTTTACTAACATTAAAAAGCACCGCTGCCCTTACTGGCTGCTGTGCTTTTATGTTCAAACCATTAGTTTATACATTAAACGGATAACCAAAGTCAAGTAACTTCAATGCTTCTAATAAAAATCTAATATAAAATATCCCTTAGTGAAATTTTGATATGTGGTTGAAATCTTGCACGATTAACTGGATTAAGGCATACTAATGGCATTGGAGTGATTGAACATGACAATGATTTCTATGAGAGTTTACATTCGTCAAATAAAACAATTAATCAACACCGGTCAAACGGAAGAAGCGATTTCTCACTGCCTTCATATATTAAAATCGTATCCAAAGTACATTGATGCATACCGAGTTTTAGGTGAAGCTTATCTCGAAAGAGGCAACGAGGCTGAAGCCGCTGATATTTTTCAACGTGTGCTGTCTTCAATACCAGACGATTTTGTCAGCCATATTGGTATGAGCGTTATCCGCGAAGAAGATCAGAAATTAGATGAAGCCATCTGGCACATGGAACGCGCTTATGAAGTGCAACCATCCAACAGTACCATTCAAACAGAGATACGCAGATTGTACGGTTCCAGGGAAGGTATTGAACCTCAAAAAGTACGTTTGACCAGGGGTGCACTTGCCCGTATGTACGTTAAAGGCGCGCTTTTCCCCCAGGCGATCGGCGAATTGCAGGCAGCTCTGGCTGAAGATCCTAACCGGTTTGACCTTCAGATTTTGCTTGCGGATGTTTATTTCCGGACCGGACAGGAAAACAAAGGGATTGATACATGTAGCCAAGCACTCGAAAAACTTCCCTACTGTTTAGGAATGAATATGCTTATGGCACAATACTTCCTGGGGATGAATCAGGAGGATAAAGCTGAACAATACGTTGAACGGTTACTGGAACTTGATCCTTATTATACTCATCTTGACAGTCTTGATGGAAACCCTGAAAGCGTCCCGGATCAAGCTATTCAAATTGAAAAATTTGTCGTTTCTCCGTTGCCCAAACCTGCTGCTGACGAACCATTAGACATAAAACCTGAAGAAGTTCCGACAGAAAGTTCCCAGGAAGAACAAATGGTTGCGGTTGCCGCTTCTTCAGGAATTAGTGATGAATTTGACAGCGATATTACCAGCCCACCGCCAGTGGATCTGGAAGAAAGCGGAAAGATCCCTGAGAATATCGAGCCAGGGCAGCATTCCGACTGGCTGCAGGAATTGGATAAAGAGCCAGAAGAAGAAGATACGCAACCTGTTGTTGTACCAATTACTACTGATATTGATGCTGAACAGATTGAAACTGATAAGCTCGACAAAGATCTTCAGGAAGAACCCAAATCAGGAATACCGGATTGGTTGGAGGACCTGGCAGAAGAGGATACATCTCAGGAAAGCGATACCGCTGGCGAGTTAATTGTTGACAAGCCAGTTGATATGGATGTCATTGAAGATGTATCAAAAGAAGAAGTTCTGGAAAAAATGTTCCCGCCGGTATCAGATGCTTCTGAAAAGGGGGCTAAAAAACAAACCTCTGATTATTCCCACAGAACTCAAGAGGAAGTCCAGGCTGCAGAAACTGATAAACCACCCCGAAATTATTCGGAGTTGGTCAAATCACGCCAGAATCTACCCGAAATTATAAAAGAGCTGGAACAGGCAGCGGATAAAGATCCTGAAAATCCGTCTCTATTGCGAAATCTTGGTGACGCATACTTACGCAATAATCAATTAACTGAAGCCCTTGAGGCATACGCCAGAGCTGAAAAACTATAATATCAAAATTTTAATCCGGAGGTTTTTGTGGAACGTTCACTCGTACTAGTAAAGCCGGACGGCGTTCAACGCGGTCTGATTGGTGAAATTATTTCTAGGCTTGAAAACAGGGGGCTGCTTTTAGTCGCAGCAAAATTTATGCATGTTTCTAAAGAATTAGCTGAAAAACATTACGGGATACACAAAGGTAAACCGTTTTATGAAGGTTTGATTTCGTATATTATCTCCTCGCCTGTGATGGCGATGGTATGGGAAGGTCCAAATGCTGTTCTGGCAATCCGCCAGACTATGGGATCGACCCGTCCGACAGAGGCAGAGCCAGGCTCGATACGTCACGATTTCGCACTGGAAGTTGGCCGTAATTTAACCCATGCTTCCGACTCTCCTGAAAATGGGATTCAGGAAATAAACCTGTGGTTTACTGAAAATGAAATTGTTACCTGGAACCGTGCAGTCGATCCTTGGGTTTTTGAATAATTAGTAAATATTGTTATAATTATTACTTTTTCCACATTTTATGTCCAGAAACATTGCGGGGGGGGCGTAATGAATAAACGCATACCGATAACCAATCCATTTTAAGAACCTGGAAAAACATTCATTCCCTCAATTCCTTTTTTTCTGCTTTGATATAATTCCAACTATATGAATAAAATTTCTCCGGAAAAGATTTCCGAAACGGTTGAAACAATTCTGCCCCGTGTGCAAAAACCAGGACGATATACAGGAGGTGAACTTAACCAAGTCAGGAAAGATTGGGATTGCACCAGTTCCCATGTAGCTCTTGTATTTCCTGACATTTATGACCTGGGTATGTCAAACCTGGGATTAGCTATCCTCTACGACATTCTCAATAAACGTCCTGATGTTCTCGCGGAGCGGGTATATTCGCCCTGGACAGATATGGAAAATTCAATTCGGGAAGCACAAATTCCACTCTATTCATTGGAAACCAGACATGCGCTTTATGAATTCGATATTGTTGGCTTTTCGATTCCTTATGAAACCTTGTATACAAATGTCCTGAACATCCTGAATCTTGGTGAGATACCGATCTTGAATGTGGATAGGACGGAAAGCCATCCCCTGGTTATCGCTGGTGGCCACGCGGCTTTCAACCCTGAACCGATGCATGCGTTTATCGATGCCTTTGTAATTGGAGAAGGTGAAGAGGTTATCCAGGATATCGTGAACACTTATCAAGAGTGGAAACGCTCAAACCAGACTCGGTCGGACTTACTTCTGAAACTATCCGGAATCTGGGGTGTTTATGTTCCTTCGCTTTATCAGGCAGAATACCACCAGGAAGGGACTATATCCGGCATACACACTCTCGATCATAGAGTTCCCTATCCTGTGGTGAAACGAATTGTGCCAAAACTGCCCCCACATGTCACCCGCTTAATTGTCCCGTATATTGATACGGTCCACAATCGAATTCCGATCGAAATTATGCGTGGATGCACCCGCGGCTGTAGGTTTTGTCATGCCGGAATGATTACCCGGCCGGTGCGTGAAAGACCTGTCGATGAGATACTAGACTCAATTGAAAAATCACTTCTTCAAACAGGATACGGGGAAATAGGATTGCTTTCTCTTTCATCATCTGATTACACCCATATCTTAGATCTGGTAAAAAAAATCAGCCAGCGCTTTCAGGCTGATCACCTGAAGGTTTCGCTTCCTTCTTTACGGATCGAATCCTTCTCAGTTGACCTGATGGATAATTTACAGGACTCAAGACGGGGTGGTTTTACTTTGGCGCCTGAAGCGGCTACTGAACGAATGCGCAACATAATAAATAAACCTGTATCCACCAAACAGTTATTGGAGACAACAAGCGAAATATTTAAGCACGGCTGGTCAAAGATTAAACTTTACTTTATGATCGGACACCCTTCTGAAACATTGGAAGATGTTATCGCCATAGCGGATCTCTGCAAAGCTGTCCTGAAAGAAGGTCGTAATATCATCGGCAAACGTGCATTTGTAACAGCAGGAGTCAGCACGTTTATACCCAAGCCCCACACGCCATTCCAGTGGGTTGCCTGCGACAGTATTGAGTCAATAACAGAAAAACAAAATATTCTTAGAAAATCTCTGCGCGGGCGTGGACTTAAATTAAACTGGAATTCGCCAGAAATTTCGATGCTTGAAGCCTGGCTTTCACGCGGAGACCGGCGAATATCTCAGGTGATCCTTGAAGCCTGGAAGCTGGGCGCAAAATTTGACGCCTGGAATGATCACTTTCAATTTGATACATGGATGAAGGCATTCAACAATACTGGACTGGATTGGCGGTTCTATACTCATCGCGAGCGTCCCATTGATGAAATATTTCCCTGGGAGCACATCGATTCGACTGTCCGTAAAAAATTTTTAACCGAAGATTATCTCTGGAGTCAGAACGGTAGGACAAGGGTTGATTGTCGAGAACGTTGTTTTGCCTGCGGGATATTGCCAAAATTTGCTGATCTGCGCCGTGAAAACCCCGGGGATGTCTGGCAGTGTCCGGAAGTAAAATCGAAAGAGATTCCAACTAGTGAAATCCTGGACAATGTTAAATTTCCAGGATAATCATTAAAGCACCGGTTATTAATTGAAAATTTCGTGCAGATTCGGTTCCGGTTAATATTTGCAAAACTTGAAATGATGCGCTTTACGGGGCATCTTGATCTATACAAAACCTGGGAAAGGACTTTTCGCAGGGCAAACCTGCCAATTAAATATTCTCAGGGTTACAACCCTCGTCCCCGGATTAATATCGGAGCAGCACTGCCTCTTGGTTTCACTGGAGAAAATGAAATGATGGACGTCTGGTTTGAGGACCAGTTCACGCCCGAGAAAGTGACGAAGCGCCTGGAACCGGCACTTCCGCCGGGATTATTGATTAAATCAATTCAAGGGGTTAAACAAGATTCACCATCATTGCAGAAGCTAATATCTGCTTCTGATTACATTGTCACACTTACAGATTTCATTAACGAACTCCCATCACGATTAACTGGTCTAATAAGCAAGAAAGAAATCTGGCGTGAACGGAGGGGAAAATCGTACGATTTACGCCCTTTGATAATCGATATTTCCGATATCCAGCCCGATGATAATACACCTCAGAAAATTAGGATGCGACTTCTAACAAAAGAAGGCGCTACTGGACGCCCAGATGAGGTCTTATCCGCGATAGGAATCGCGCCAGAGGAAACCCGGATTCACCGCCTCAGGCTTATCATCAATTAATATATAATTGATTCTATCCTCCCGTGGTAAAATCTCCAAAATTAAGAGCCCCCATAGCTCAGTGGATAGAGCGTTGCCCTCCGGAGGCAAAAACCCGCGTTCGAGTCGCGGTGGGGGTACACGAACCGCTCAGGAATAATCCAGAGTGGTTATTTGTTTATGATTTGGTTTAATACAAGGAAAAAGTAACAGCATAATTACTACAGGTAGCCATTTCAGCTCCAGCTAGTTTTTGTGTCGCCCTCCACCCACCTTATTCCAACCTAAATACTCCCAATCTCGCAAAAACCTCAGCCATAATTAATCCGTTAATCACTCCACAGCCATTCCCCATAACTACCATTCCCATTAGATTTAATTTTGATCTGTTCCCCATCTTGCTGTT
>JBJYWI010000154.1:0-21305 GCA_046259385.1 Anaerolineales bacterium | reverse complement strand
CGTTAACGCCAGTTCGACCTCTACCTCGGATGGGAAAACCTGAGCAGTTAATCCTTCCGGAATTTCATACAAAACCGGGAGGCTGTAAATACCCAGTTCCAGTCCTCCAGCGTCAACATAGACCGCCAGCAGGGTTTCATCCTGGGCGATCTCATCGAGTAACGGTTGAGGGCCGATCAACAGCAATGAAACCTGCGATGGCGTTAATGAGGCAGTAATATCATCTGAAAGATTTCGAACTAAAGGTCCAACGGTCACAGGTAGGTAATTTGTCACCGGTGAAACCGACACATCCACCGCAACTGTATTTATCTCGGCGCCATTTTCATCAACAGCTCTGACGCCAGCAGGGATTAAAACCGGAACATCCGGAAAACTTACCTGGCTGACAACATTTGTGAGCGAGATGGGAGCAGTTGAAACAAATTCACCGACCTGATCGAGGGTAAAATCCTCTCCGATCAGCGTGATTGAGGGTTTGGAAAGGCGGATTCCTGTAATTTCGAAGTCCTCAGCAAGGGTCTCCATCATTACATCAGCAACAACCGGAATATCCCTGGTTTTGATTGTTTGCTTAACCGGAACAGTCACAGTGATTATTGGAGGCTCAACCTCCACCTCGAACACCTGCTCTCCGTCCACATCCAATGGGAATAATTCTATTTGGCCTCGGAAATCTGACTGCCGACCTTCAATATCCACCTGACCTTCCACCTGAGATACCTTACCAACTTCGCTCTGGGGACCGCGCAGGGTCACCTTATCTTCCATAACAGTAACTTCCCCCACTTGATATCCGAACGGGAGCATATCCTGACCAACCAGTGTTACCTCGGGCGTGATTTCCATAGTAATTATGGGCTCCAAGATTACATCTACCAATTCGGGATCGATTGAAGCAATCTTAGTTGCATCATCATCAAAAATCACACTCACCGGAACTGTATGGACACCGGATTGTAAACCTTCAAGATTTAGAATCGCCTCAAAATCGTTTGAATTTATTTTATCTATCCGATCTCTTGTTGACCAAACAGAGGTATTAACAAGAGCTGGTATTTCATTATGGATGACCAAATCGCTGTCGGGTGGGACAACTTCAAGATTGACCTGATATTCATTGTTTAATGGAGGATTGGTATTAAGGGATACAGCCATCCAGGCAAATAATGCCAAGCTCAATGCCAGACCCAAATTAATCAGTGATGAACGCAACCCACCCCCTTTTATCCAATCCCAGCTGGAGCGTTCATCCCCGGCGATAACGTCCTGAAACCGGTCCAGCCAACGGTTAAGCCTTTCTTCGCTCAAATTGCTGTAGAGTCGTCCTTTCATCGCCACTGAAACAGCCTTTAATTCTTCCGAGACAATGATGACCAGAGAATCGGTGACAAGAATGGACAACCCAAATCCCGCCCGATGGCGAGTCCCAACTCGTTTGCTTCCAGGTTCCTCCAATGAAACTGGCAGTATGCACCCGGCAGCTACCAGGTGGTCGCCTCTCAAGACCGCCGCTCCATCGTGCAGTGGAGACCCGTCCTGGAAAACAGAAAGCAATAATTCCGGGGAGATAATCTGCGCTTGGATTGGCACACCTGTCTCAATGATATCTTCGAGAGGTGTATTTCCTTCCAGCACAATCAAAGCGCCTTCCCCGCGTTCTTTCAGCTCCTGCGTAACTGAGATTATGACCTCTTTAAAACGGTCAAATGAAGAACTGTACACCCTCCGTCTGCCAAAACGCCCAAGATTAGTTAATGCCCGCCGTAACTCATCCTGAAACAACCAGGGTAAGGCGACTGCGCCCATTAACAATAAGGCGAGCACTAGATATTTAAATGTACTTTGCGGAAATATCAGGAAAAGCACAACCCCAAATACTGCGTAAATGATCACACCCCGTAGCAACTGCAGTGTCCGGGTTTGATAGAGCGCTTGAAAAGCGACAAAAAACAATGCGGAAACCAGCAGAATATCCAGGTAATCCCCCGCGCCCATATTCGAGAACAAATACCCAATCTGGAAGAAAAATACCTGCAGTTTTTCCATGTTATCAGCTTATAAATAAAGACATATTGGAAATTGCCAGTCAGTTATCCGGGCGATTATAATGCCAGCCAGGTTCCGATCCCCTTCTCTTGTGCACGGCGGAATATCTCCGGAGCGACCGCCATATCATCCAAAGCCAGACCAAGGTTCATCGCCATTGTCCTTTCATTTTCAGCGGTTCTGCCGGGTTTGTCCCCAACAACCAGCTCTCCCAGGTCAGCATATGGCGCAGGTGTATTCTGAAAATAGCCAACACTGCGGTAATATTCAAACTGTTTATGGTCATCGGTGCTCAGCTTATCGATCTGGCGCAAAGCGGAAGGCTGCCAGTAACTGTCAAAGTCTACAGCTGAAGCAAATCCGCCCGGTTTTAACCAATTCTCAGGGATAGTCGGTTGGGGGTGTGATAGGATGGGACCGGAGGTAATTACAATATCGCTGTCAACTACAGCCTGCTCGGGATGGTCCACTCCTATGATCTCCAAGCCTAGCTTGGAGGACATTTCGGCGACATACTTCTCCTGGATCTGCCTGTCTATGTCGTAGACGTAAACCCGCTTAATAGGAAATAATACCTGCATCGCTTCAAGATTGGTGCGCCCTTGAACACCGCAGGCTAGGATGCCTGCCACCTCGCTGTCCATCCGGGCGAGATATTTTGCCGAGACCGCTGAAGCCGCGGCTGTGCGGTAAGCTGTAATCCAAGTGCAGTCCATAACGGAATAAGGCAACCCAGTATCGTCATCATTAAGAATTAACAGTCCGCTAATATAAGGCAAACCCCGGCTCTGGTTTTCCGGGTACCCGCTCACCCATTTAATGCCAGCTGATTTGAACGCGGGGATGTACGCAGGCATCGCATGGATAAATGCATCCGGGCGAGTGTGAATACCAGGTTTTGGAGGCATTTCAACCCGGGCAGCGCCCTTCTCTCGAAACATGTCCTCTAAAAGATTAATGATCTTTTTCATCTCCAAGCCAACTGCTTCAACATCGGCTCGTGACAGATACAGCAATTGTCCTTCATTCATTCTTCACCTCCAAAATTATTGATCCCGGCTCTCCCAAAGTTGGCGGATGATCTGGATATGCCCCAGATGAAGGGCGGTATGGTGCATGGCATGATTCAGAGCCCAGGCGACAGTAATTTCGGATCCATCTCGTGGGGAAATGACAGTCCTGGTTAAATCATCAATCTGCATCCCATAGAACTTTCTTTTTACATAATCAAGGCTTTCATCCAATACGCCGATCAATTCGTCGTTGTTTTTACCCTCAGATTTAAACTCATTCTCTCTAATCCTGCCTGTATCATCCCCTGAAATAACATCTCCAATCCAGTATTTCTCAGCGCCAGCAATGTGAACGACAAACACGCCAATGCTCGGAATATCAGCCAAGGGTTTCCAATCCAATGCATCTACTTGCATTGGAAGAATTATTTCTGATATCTCATAATGGATAGCCCCTAATTTATCCAGAAAGTCGGCATAAAATTTTTGCATAACCATATCTCACCAAGGAAATTCACAATTCATGTAGCAGAAAATAGTTGATTCAGGCAGAACTTTTTGCGACCTGAAACCTTCAGCCTCTCCTGAGCTTTGACTGCAATAGCAATCCGACCAGAAACAAACCAACGAAAACCGCCGTAGTGATCAAGCCTCCCGGATCCAGTTGGAACGCAATCAAATACGCGCCTACCAGAGAAGATAAGATTATCAAACCCCAATCAAACAGGAGGGCAACCAGCACAACGCCGATAATGCCTCCCAGCACAAACAGCATCCATATGGGCATCGCGCTCTCAAAACTAAACACTCCTGCCAGATTCACCGCCAGAAGGCCTCCGGAGATAAAACCAGCCAAACCGACCGCGATTTTCTTCAAAAATACCGCCAGCAAAGCTCCAATTACCCCTACGACCAAACCTAAAGCCAACCTGGTAATCTCAGACTCCCCCGGAAAAAAGTTATTGGCGAGGAAAAACCCAATCACGAAACCAACCGTGCCAACAAATAACCAGAACAATTTGCGGCCCGCAACCAGAAGGACCAGACCCATCCCAATCAATATCAGTTTTGCCATATTGAAACCTGTTTTATTTCTCCAAGTCTATATATTTTTTATTACCGGTTCTATTTTACATGCAATTAATGGAATATTCTGGATCATTCTTGGTAAAATAACGCGCACCTTCTAGATCCAAGTCGGTGGAGTTATCATGGTTAAATCAAGAATCAGGGTAGTAATTTTATTATTCTTTGTATCAATCCTTGCCCTACCAGGTTGCAACGGAGATAGCTCAGAAAAAGCACCGACGGCGGTTCTGGATTATTTGAAAGCGCTGGTCGAAATGGATGAAGTTGCTTTGATAAATAGATCATGCGCAGATTGGGAAGAAGATGCAAGACTCGAGCTCAAATCTTTTGCAGCCGTAAAATCATCACTCGAAAATCCCGACTGTCAAGTCACAGGCGAACAGGATGGTTATGTCCTGGTGAACTGCACCGGCAAGATCATCGCTAATTATGGAGCAGAGGATCTGGAAATTGATATCAGCAAGCAAACTTACCGGGTGTTGGAAGAAGGCGGCGAGTGGCGTATGTGCGGTTACCGCTGAGTTTCCAGCAAGCCCTGAAACGACACTGAAAATAACCTGACTTCTAATTCGTGAAAAAGAATCTGAATATCGAAAATTTATACGCAATCCTTCTCTGCCTGATTTTAATTGCTATCATTGTTATGACTGCGGACCAGGCTCCGGAGTGGATATACCAGGGATTTTAAATTCAGTCTTAATTCATCAAGACAGTAACTAAACCACAATAAGCCATTTTCTTTCCCCAAACCCTGCTGACTACCTATGTTGATTAAATAAGGCAGCGATGCACCTGACAAACATCCTGGTTTTCACTGCATTTGGGCTGCTGTTCAATTTGCTTATCCCACCAAAATGGCGCAAATGGACACTGCTCGGCAGCAGCGTTATTGCAATATACTGGATGCAGCCCGCCACACCAATCAGAAACTGGGACTTCTGGTTTCCAACCGCCAGCCTCGCCCTGACAGTATTCGTATGGATAAGTACCCGGAAACCTGATCAAGACAACCGGCGAGGAACAATCATTGCAGCAGGGGTATTATGCGGGATCGTATTGCTGATTGGACTGACTCGCTACATTGATTTTCTGTGCTGTTTAACCCCAACCAGACCGCCGGACATGCTGAAAATAATATTCACTATCAGCCTTGTGGCTGCGGCATGGGCAGTTCCTTATTTCCTCCTTCCCGAAAAACAATTCCTGAGTACTTTTACAACTCTAATCATACTGGTCATATTCATTATTGTAAAAACAGAACCGCTGGGAAGATCTGCGAGCGCCATGCTCCGCACAGCAAGCGGACAGTCCGCTGAATTTGCCAACCCTCTTGACCTGACATGGCTGGGATTCTCATTTTTAGCCTTCAGGCTGCTGCATGTGCTGCGCGACCACCAATCCGGGAAATTGCCGGCATATAATCTCCTGGAATTTGTTACCTATGCAATCTTCTTCCCTACATATACAGCCGGACCAATCGACCGTTCCGAGAGATTCAACACCAATTTCAGTGAGGTAACCAATCCTGATACTCCAACAGATCTGGGCGGCAATCCTTCATACCGATTTTACGGCTTGAAACGAATCCTGGTTGGGACATTTAAGAAATTTGTGATCGCCGACAGCCTAGCACTGCTGTCAATCACTGGGCAGAATGTGACCCAAATCCAATCAACATTTTGGGCATGGGTGCTCTTATACGCCTATACTTTAAGGATATACCTCGACTTCTCGGGTTATACAGATATCGCGCTTGGATTGGGAGCATTGATGGGGTTTAAACTGCCGGAGAATTTCGATAAACCTTACCGCAAGTTGAACCTGACCAGTTTCTGGAACAGCTGGCATATCACCCTGGCGCAGTGGTTCCGGGCGTACTTTTTCAACCCCCTGACGCGTTACCTGCGTTCAAGTCCACGAGGTTTTCCTGTATGGCTGATTATTTTGATTGGACAATTCACAACGATGGTTCTGATCGGTCTTTGGCACGGAATCTCCTGGAACTTCTTCATTTGGGGAGCATGGCACGGATTTGGATTATTCATCAATAACCGCTGGACATCATGGATACAACCAAAAATCGAAAATAAAAATCACGACACCTGGATACAACCTTTTATTAAAATAACCGGCTGGTTAATTACGATTAATTTCGTCGCATTGAGCTGGGTGTGGTTCGCGTTGCCAACAATTAACTCTTCATTACATTTTTTCGGGAGACTGTTTGATTTGTAGAAGCATTTGAAACATTGCTAAGACATATTATCCACAAAAGAAATTCGCAAATTGTGGAAGAAAGGCTTAAGTGTGGCTGAATTTAAAGAAGGACAATCAAAAACAATTACAGGCAATACAGCTAGGATTATTTTAAAGGCGTTTGCAATATTTGCGATAATAAACATAATCTTCGCCGTTTTATACCCACTGCATGCACTCGGCAGCGTTTCTGCATACAACCTGATTTTCCCTGGAAGAATGCGCCTACCTTATGGTGATGATCCTGCAAAATCGTATAATCTCAGCCTGTATAACCTGGATGCCATGTTTGCCTCCCATGAAATCTCTGGCGGAGAAAAAGATGTGGATGAATACCGGGTAATATTGGTTGGGGATTCCGCGACATGGGGATTCTTGCTGCAACCCGAACAGACTGTAAGTGGATATCTAAACAAACAGAACATCAAAATGCCAGACGGGAAACGGCTGCGCGCATATAACCTGGGGTATCCGGTAATGTCTCTAACCAAAGATCTCTTATTCCTGCAGAGAGCACTTCAATACGAACCCGATCTGATCATATGGCCGCTGACGCTGGAATCTTTCCCAAAGGATAAACAACTATACCCTCCTCTTCTGCAAAAAAACCCCGAAGCTGTTCGGGAACTGGCGGATCTAACTGGTTTGAAGTACAAGATGGAGAGCCTGGAATTTGAATCCCCCCCTCTCTGGGAGCGAACAATCCCCGGATCAAGACGCTCTCTGGCAGATTTAGTCCGCCTCCAGATTTACGGCGTCATGTGGGCTGCAACCGGAGTCGATCAGGATATCCCGGATACGTTTAACCCAAGAATGGAGGATTTGCCTGACGACAGCGGTTTTCACAGCCAGCGACCTCCGGACCTGGAGGAGGATGAGCTTGCATTCGAGGTCATTCAAGCGGGGATAGAACTCGCCGGAAATACACCTGTGATGATCATTAATGAACCGGTATTTATCAGCAGCGGCGCCAACAGCAATATTCGCTATAATTTTTATTATCCCCGCTGGGCATTTGATTCCTACCGGAAGAAAATGTTCGAATTAAGTGAGAGCAATAACTGGATTTACAAAGATTACTGGGATAAAATCAACCCTTCTGAATTTACAAACAGCGCAATACACATGACCCCAAAAGGTACAGAGGAGTACGCCTCTTCGATTACCAGGGCAATTCTGGCAATCACCCAGAACGAGTAAATCCGCTTGAATAATAAGGGGACTGCTTCAATCTGCTCGCTCCGATATAATAGCGGAATAACCAGGATCAAATCCCGATCCGAATTTAAATATAATCAGTATGAAACGAATAACTTTTTTATTTCAGGTATTTATTTTTTGTTTTCTCGCAGGTTGCGGTATAACAGAGACACCCGGGACAACGGTTGAATATACAAACCAGCAACCCACACCGAGCCAAACCGGGTTTTTCATCGGGTCCGCCACATCTGTGGTAAACGAAACGGCAACAGTAATGCCCAACAATGCAACTGAAAAGCATAGAGACACGATTTCCGACAAAATGGAATCAACAGAAACCCAACAACGGGAAGATGCTGTTACCCATGATCAGGTGAGTAAACCTTCGCGACCGCTGACTTCCAATGCATGGAAAGGTTTGCCGGTGATCCCGCAAGTGAGCGATAACGTAAAGTCAATTTACAAGCGCGGATTGGAACTGGGAAGAAATCCGAATATATATTCCAAGATTGGGGACTGCGGCAGCACACCAACCTGGTTTATGGGTGATTTTGACCGGGGTCCGAAATATTACGATCTGGGTAAATACCAGCATCTAAACGAGGTTATTAATGCATTTGCCGGTTCACACCAGCGCACAAGCCTAGCAGCAAGGGCAGGCTTCAACGCGCCCTCGCTATTTGTGCCCATGTGGTCAGATATAGAACAGTGCGGTTCAAATGAATCCCCAATAGAATGCGAATACCGGATCAATAACCCGATCATCGCCTTTATCATGCTGGGAGCCAACGATGTATGGCACATGGATGAATTTGAACCCAGTATGCGGAAGATTATCGAATATTCAATCAACAATGGAGTGATCCCAATCCTCTCCACAAAAGCTGACAATCAGGAAGGTGATGGAAGCATCAATTACACAATCGCAAAACTGGCGCTGGAATATGACATTCCATTGATCAATTTCTGGCGGGCAGTTCAGGATATCCCAGATCAAGGGCTTCAGGAAGACGGCGTGCATCTTACCTGGGGGAATAATGATTTCAGCAATCCAGATTCAATGCAGGCTGCCTGGACAATCCGAAATTTAATCTCACTGCAAACCCTGGATGCCGTGTGGCGAAAGGCGATCGAAAAACCTTAAATAGGATAATTGTTCACAAACTATGGAAGACCAAGCCAAGCGTGCTCTCTCACAATATATTGTGGAAGAAATCCTGAAACAACCTCAAAAAGTCTTACAACCGGACACGGCAATTATTTCCAGCGGATTGATCGATTCTTTCTCCCTGGTTGACCTTGCGTTATACGTAGAGGATCAATTCGGTGTCCATCTTGACGACACAGAGTTAAACGCGGGATCGTTCGATACGATAAACGAATTGGTAACTCTGATTGAAAAAAGGATGTGAGCATTAAACACCCTTCAACCAGCAACCGGACTCAATGCAAACATTCACACAAATATTAGAAAAAACAATCCAAGAAGTCCCGGAAAAGACCGCAATTCACCTTTTATTCAGCGGTGAACCTGAAAAAACATGTACCTACCGGGAATTAATAACCGGTTCCGAAAGGTGCAGCCAGGCGCTGCAAAACGCCGGGGTTAAACCTGAGGAAGTGGTTATCCTAATACTGGATCATGGCGAGGACTTGGTATGGGGATTCTTCGGCGCGGTTTTATGCGGCGCGATTCCATCGATCATGCCCTTCCTAACCGAGAAATTATCACCGGAAAGTTACCGGAAATCCCTGGTTTCGCTGTTTAAAATCACCGCCCCAGCTGCAGTGATCACTTCTCAATCTTATTACAACGATGTCCGTGCGGCAAGCCGTGGTACCGATTTGCGATGCATCCTAATCAACCAGGAAATTAAAGAGAATTTCAGTTTGAGGGAGCAGATTGACTTCCAGACAATGCCTGGAATGAACCAATCTCCGGACAAAGTCGCCTTGCTCCAGCATTCATCAGGTACCACTGGTTTACAGAAAGGGATTGCTCTTTCACACCGTGCAGTGCTCAACCAGATCGATAGTTATTCGCGAGCTCTCCGCCTGACCAGTAGGGACGTGCTAGTTAGCTGGCTGCCGCTGTACCACGACATGGGATTAATTGCAGGATTCGTCTTGCCAATCCTGAAACAAATACCGCTTGTGATCATGTCGCCATTTGACTGGGTCCGGGCGCCATACCAGCTGCTGCAGTCCATATCAGATTATCAAGGAACCCTAAGCTGGATTCCGAATTTTGCTTTCAACTTCTGCGCCCAAAAAATACGCGATCGAGACCTGGTGAACGTGGACTTATCCAGTTTAAGAGCGCTGATAAACTGCTCCGAACCGATGTACTGGAACAGCCACAAGATGTTCCTGGATCGATTTGCCCCTTACGGCCTTCAAAGCCAAAGCCTGGCAACCTCTTATGCCATGGCTGAGAATGTATTTGCGGTCACCCAGGGGGGAATTGAATCAAGCGTTATGGTTGACATAATTGACCGACAGGCACTCAACCAAAAAGGGAGCGCTACACCTCTAATTCAACCTGTCAATTGGGAAAATTCGCTCAATATTAACATCCATGATTTAAATAACTCCCATCTCAAAATGCTGTCGGCTGGCAGAGCTATTCCTGATACAAAAATCCGGATTATAGGAAAGGACGGACGCAACTTGCCTGAGCGACAGATAGGAGAAATTGCAATCAAGAGCAACTGTATGCTGACCGGGTATTACAACCGACCTGAGCTCACAGGAAAGTCTTTTATGGGAGGCTGGTACATGACCGGAGATTTGGGATATCTGGCAGGGGAGGAATTATTTGTAACCGGAAGGAAAAAGGATCTGATTATCGTGGGAGGCAAAAACATCTATCCACAAGACCTGGAATCGCTTGCGAGCGAAGTGAAGGGGATCCACCCTGGAAGAGTCGCCGCATTTGGCATATACAATGAAAAATCCGGCACGGAAGATGTAGTGCTTATCGCCGAAAGCGACCTGATCGAGGATTTACTGGATGAAGCAGACAAATCACCGGAAATCCAACAAGTGGCAGATGAAATCCGCGACAGGATCACACGCGGTTCAGATGTAACGCTTAGAAAAGTCCATATTGTGAGGCGAAACTGGCTTCTGAAAACCACCAGCGGAAAGGTAGCTAGAAATGCAAACAGGGAAAAATACCTTACCTGGATAATCCAACCGGAGTAAACCAAGCAAATCAGGTTTATGGATTCCAGGCAGGATCAAAATCTGCACCCGTGTCGGTGGTAATCGCCTCAGTTAGAGCCCCATTTGCAGAAATCAAATATATATTCTGATTGCTGTCAGATTGCCAACCTTCATAAACAATCCAGAATCCGTCCGGGGAAAATTTTCCTTCCCGCATCGGAGTCCGTTCCTGTGAAAAGCGGTATTCCTCATATTCCTCATACAGAAACGGAGAAATCGCCAGTCTGGGAATTCCACCTTCCACAATCAGTTGGGTGAATAGGATGTTTTGCCCATTGGGAGACAAATCCGGGTGCAAATTAATGTAATTGGTGCTTCTTGTTACCAGTTTCTGGTTACTGCCATCTGCATCCATAACCCAGATCTGGGGAACACCAAGCCGTTCAGAAGAGAACACAATTTTTTCGCCTTCAGGTGACCACGCTGGCTGCCTGTCTACCGAATAACTATCAGACAAATTTCGGGCTAAGCCATCATCCAAATTGTAAACATAGATCTGCGATTGCCCATTCTCTCTGAGCGATGTGAAGGCGATTTCAGTGCCATCCGGCGACCAGGCTGGATCGAAATCACCACCCGGAACTGTGGGTATTGGCGTAAGATTGGTTCCATCTAGATTTATTGTGAACAGCGCAGAACCAGGATACGCTTCCTTATTTATATTGCAGGGTGATATAAAAACCAGTTGGTCTTTTGCCGGCGACCAATCCGGCTGACATGCACCGCCTGGAATATTTGTGATTTGCTCGATATCCCTATTATCAATATCCAGAATGTATATCTGGACACTGCCGCTTTGATCTGAAGCAAACGCAATCTGACCGATTCCCCCACCAAGTGGGGTTTGAACGAGCCCGGGTGTCGCAAGCTGGGTTAGATCAGTTTCAGTTGAGTCAGCTCCCAAATCCGAACCGTTACCTTCCTCTGTTTTAATCTCATCGAATTCTGGCGTTGATTCATCTTCCAGGAGTAAAGTTGCTGTGAGGATGTTTGTCTGTGATGGGTTTGGAGAACCGATGGTTTCTGTTGAAGAGACAGCAAGACCGGCTTGAGCCGCATCGACAGGTGTAATAACAGTCGGAACTTCAACCTGGTTTTTAGGCATTAAATTAAAGAAAGCCAGCCCCCCAATGAGAACCAGAACCAATGAAATACCGCCAATCATCCAACAACCTATTTTTGAACGCCCCTTTTTTAAGCTAGAAAAAAATCCGGATGCATCTGCGTTTGGATCCGCAGCCGGAATTCTCTCGGATCCAGTATCCAGACCAAGAAGAAATTCTGAGTCGCTATCATAAGCTTCTTCAGTCAGTAATGAAGGATGTTTTTCTTCCTTAGCCAACGGGGCAGGGCTTACAATGAATACCTCTGCCCTCTGCCCTTCACGATCAGCGGCCTTCAACAACGCGCTCTTGAACTCTTGCGAGCTCTGGTACCTCTGATCCGGATCAATTGCCAGCGCTTTTTCGACGGCCTCCGCAAACTCCTGTGAGATATGACTGATGCGTTCCCTCACGGGAGTCAACCCAACCTGTTCCATCGTCCGGGCAATGGGGTCTTCCGGGATAACCCCAGTTAATGCTGCATACAATGTTGCTCCAAGCGAGAAAATATCCGAACGGTGGTCGGTTCTAGCAGTGCCGTATTGTTCCGGGGGGGAGTAACCGGGGGTCATAGCACGCGCACCGGTAGTGGTTGTCTGCGATCCCTGAAGCGTTTTCGCCAATCCAAAATCAACTAAATAGACAGCCCCCTCAGGTGATATTTTTACATTTCCCGGTTTGATATCCCTGTGGACAATAGGGGGGGTTTGCGAATTCAAGTGTGTGAGCGCATCACAAATTGCGGCACCAATTGCTGCGACTTCACCCGGAGGGACCACAACCATTCTTTCAATACGTTCCCGAAGGTCCTCTCCTTTAATAAAGTCCATGACCAGGTACTGCCCCTGACCTTCGATGATGAATTGGTCGGTTACACGCGGCAAGTTTGGATGGCGTAGCTGAGCAAGGATCATCCCCTCCCTTTGAAACTGACGGGCATATCCGCCAGTCGCGAACAGGTTCTCCTTAACAGCAACCTCTATCCCGAGATGTAAATCCAGGGCGTGATAAACAGACCCCATACCCCCCTGAGCCAGTACTTCAACGATCCGGTACCGGTTGTTGAGGATTACGCCCATTTCAAGCGTCATTTCAAATTAAATATCGAGGTTGCGCACCTCATGTGCATGGGTCTGTATGAAGCGCCGGCGCGGGGGCACCGCCGCCCCCATCAGCATATCAAATGTCCTGTCCGCTTCAGCAGCATCTTCAATAGTTACCAGGAGCAGCGTCCGGTTTTCTGGATCCATGGTTGTTTCCCACAACTGGGAGGGATTCATTTCACCCAAACCTTTGTAGCGCTGCAAGTTTACTTTATCAGCATTAGCGCCGATATCCTTAAGCGCCCGCTCTTTCTCATCTTCTGTATAGATATACTGGGCTTTCTTCTTAAATGTCAATCGGTATAAAGGGGGTTGAGCGATATATAGGTGTCCCTCTTCAATCAATTGAGGCATATAACGAAAGAAAAAAGTCAACAACAGAGTCCGGATATGACTCC
Source organism: Anaerolineales bacterium (assembly GCA_046259385.1). Taxonomy (GTDB): domain Bacteria; phylum Chloroflexota; class Anaerolineae; order Anaerolineales; family UBA4823; genus CAVWDI01. The sequence goes on along the minus strand of JBJYWI010000154.1, from coordinate 7,866 downwards.
CGTCAACATCAGCGTCAGTCATAATGATTATTCTGCCGTAACGAAGACCGGTGACATCGAAGCTTTCCCCAATACCGGTGCCTAAAGCGGAGATCAGGGCTTTGACTTCATTGTTCGCAAGGATTTTATCTAGACGAGCCCGTTCAGTGTTGAGTATCTTACCTCTGAGTGGCAGGATAGCCTGAAAATGACGGTCGCGGCCCTGCTTAGCGCTACCACCGGCTGAATCACCCTCAACGATGTACAACTCGGTTTTTTCCGAATCTCTCTCGGAGCAATCCGCCAGTTTACCTGGGAGAGTCAGGCTCTCCAGTGCCGATTTGCGGATAACAAGGTCACGTGCCTTCCGGGCAGCATCTCTTGCCCGGGCGGAAGTTAAACACTTTTGAACTATTGCTTTCGCGGCGGAAGGGTTTTCTTCGAGAAAAGAACTGAAAGACTCACCCACAACTTGCTGGGTACTCGCCTGCAGTTCGGGATTCATCAATTTGACTTTCGTCTGGCTCTCAAATTGCGGGTCGGGATGTTTTATGCTTATGATGGCAGTTAAACCTTCGCGAGTGTCATCTCCGCTGAAATTTGCGTCGGAATCCTTCAGCATCCCCGACTTACGGGCGTAGTCATTAATCGTCCTGGTAATCGCTGAGCGCAAACCGGTAAGATGCGTACCACCATCGATTGTATTAATGGTATTGGCAAAGGCATACACCGATTCAGAAAACACATTTGTATACTGGATAGCCGCTTCAATAGAAGAACCATCGACCATTTTTTCAACATAGACTACAGGATGGATAATCTGGCGGTTGCGGTTCAAGTAGCGGACAAAAGATGTTATCCCTCCCTCAAAATAAAAAGTCATCTCACGGTTTGAGCGCTCATCCAAGAAAAAAATGGTCACACCACGTGTGACAAAAGCCATCTCTCTAAAACGCTGCACAAGTGTGTCGAACCGGTAATCCTGCTCACCTTTGAAGATGTCCGCATCAAATTTGAAGGTCGTTCTGGTTCCGGTTTCCTTCGGGTCCGATTCTCCAACAACCTCAACAGCTCCAGTGGGGATGCCACGGTGGTAACGCTGTGAGTAAATTTTTCCATCCCGGGATACTTCAACTTCACACCATTCCGACAGGGCATTAACTGCGGAAACTCCAACACCGTGCAAACCACCCGAGACTTTATAACTCCCGCCCCCGAATTTCCCGCCTGCGTGGAGAGTGGTCATAACCACCTCGAGGGCCGGTTTATTAGTTTGGGAGTGAATACCTACCGGGATACCTCGCCCATTATCATATACTGTCACGCTGCTGTCAGGGTGGATGATCACTTCAATTCGGTCACAGGAACCAGCCAGGGCTTCATCTATCGAATTATCCACAACCTCATAAATCAAGTGGTGAAGGGCTCTAATATCGGTACCCCCAACATACATCCCCGGCCGACGGCGAACGGCTTCTAAACCTTCTAAAACTTGGATGTCTTCAGCATCATAAGAAGCTGTTACTTTTTTTGCCAACAATACCTCCATTGGGCATTCGCCCTCAATCGATTCAATAGTATGAATTTAAATTGTGCTGACTGCTGGTTCACTGCTCATCCATTGGTCGGCGTCCTTATAGAATACAAAACTGGCGGCGATCAAACCTGCAGCTACAAAAGAATGTCCCAATACCCCTATTAATGCAAACCATGAATTTGCTGGTGGAATCCGCCAGAGTAATTTTAATCCTTCACTGAGGACTACAATTATCAAGAACAGGAACCCTGGAGCTGGAAGGGTTGAGCGGGTAATCCTGATGCTGTCCCGGATTGAATCCCATAAAACCCGATGATTTATGAATATGCCATGCGGCGTAAAAAATAATGGCAGCATCCACCATAAAAACAATCCCCCCATTATAAAAAACAGTATAAAACCAAACCGGTCAAAACCCAGACCGCTCATCAATAAAACCGACATAATACAGCTAAATGGAATCACCGTTGCAATGCACAATAGAAAGGTCAGCATTGACATTAATAATACTTGAACGAAAGTCCAGGGTAGGATTCGAGCCATATTAACGATCGAGATCTCTCCGCTTACAGCTGCCTGAGATATTAACGAGAAATAAACAGTGCCTGCCAGAAGACCGATTACAACAAAAAAGATCATCAACCCCAGTGCCAATCCAGTTGAATTTACTTCGTAAAATAGAGGCGCTCCTATCGGGGATTCAACTGGAGATCTTGAGACCATCAAGCTTGGTATCCCTACCGGCAACGCACGGAAGAAAAACAAAAGGTTAAAACTCCCAGCAAATTCAACCCAGAAACCCCGGGCGAAATTAATTGAATCCATCACTTCGGCTGAATTCAATTCTGGTAACGATGTGAGTTGATCAAAAAACCCCTCCACCAGAGCTAATAACCTAAATTTTGGTCCAAACCAGAGCAGCAAATCAAAAATAACCGAAAACAATATTAAACCCAAATGGTTGGTGATAGCATCAAAACCAGCCATCAGAGATCTCGTCAGGCTGGGTGGGGCAGGCAAAATCTTTGTGTTGGGGGAATTCGCCACAACATTAAATTTTACCATACGGGTTTGTATTTAGAACCTGATAAATTCACAAAAAATCGTATTTCGCCAGCCGTAAAGCAGTGATTGTTAATTTGAAAGCCTTGACGAGGAAGCTTATTATCGGTAGAATTTTCCTTTAATTTGCGGTTAACAATAAGGAACTGAGGAATATACGCCTAATTAATCATCCAATTCGAAAATCCATAATACCGAATTGGAAATAGTTCCACAATATAACCGGAAGGAGGCAGACAAGAAGAGAGAATATTATTTTTAAGAATATCCCTTAGTTGTTGCAAAAAAAATTCTAAAAATCCTAAACGTAATACAGGAGGAGAAAATGGGCAAGCGTATATTTTTTATACTATCGATTTTGACCGTAGCGACCATGATTTTGGCTGCCTGTGCGCAACCCGCTACAGAAGCACCCGCACCAGAAGAACCCATGGAAGAAGAGCCTGCAGAGGAAATGGCGGAATTCGTCTGCGAAGACGAGATCGGCTGTGTGGACTACGGACCAGGTGAACCAATCCGGATCGCTTCAGCGCTGGTAATCTCCGGAGCGAACGCACAGCTCGGACAGGACTCCCAGTACGGGGTCGAAATCGCGATGGACTGGAAAGGCGATGTTTTAGGGCACCCAGTTGAACTGCAGGCTGAAGACGACGGCTGCAGCGCAGAGGGCGGACAGACCGCAGGCCAAAAAATTGTGGCTGATCCCAGCATCCTGGGCGTGGTTGGAACAAGCTGCTCCGGCGCAGGCGTACCTATGTCGAAAGTTATTTCGGAAGCCGGCTACTTCATGGTTTCACCTTCGAACACAGCCCCAAGCTTGACCGATCCCGAGCAGGCATGGAACCCTGGCTATTACCGGACAGCACATAACGACAAGGTCCAGGGCGCCGCGATGGCTGACTATGCTTTCAACGAACTTGGTAAAACTAAGGGAGCCGCGATCCATGACGGCGACCCGTACACCGAAGGGCTAGCAAATTCATTCTCGCAATCCTTTGAGGCGCTTGGCGGCGAGATTGTTGATTTCACCGCCATCAATAAGGGCGACACCGATATGCGACCAGTTCTAACCGCGGTATCAGCCGCAGGTCCGCCAGAATTCCTGTACTTCCCAATCTTCATGCCCGAATGTGCATTGATTAGAAAACAGATGAAGGAAGTATCCGGTTTGGAAGACACAGTTGCCTCCGCTGCTGATGGGTGCATCTCCGCAGACGCAGCTGAAGCTATTGGTGAAGATGCTGCTGGAATGTACTGGTCAGGTCCAGACATTTCCTTCGCAGGCGATGAATACGAGAAGTTCAAAGCCGATTACAAAGAGAAGTACGGCACTGACACACTCTCAGTTTTCCATGCGCATGCATTTGATGCAACCAACATCATACTAGGTTGTGTTGAACAGGTAGCTGTGCAGGATGAGGACGGCACGATCCACATTGGTCGCCAGGCAATGCGTGACTGCATTGGAGCCACCTCGGGTTACAAAGGAATCACAGGAACACTTACCTGCGACGAATTCGGCGACTGCGCAGATCCGAAGATTTCTGTCTCCGTCATCCAAGACGGTGAATACACAAAGATCTGGCCGGAAGAGTAGTGTTCGTATCCACTTATAATTGCTGGCTAACATGAAAATGGGGGATGGGTTCCAGGTTATACCTGGACCCATCCTCCCGTTTATTTAATTACCCCCCTATTTCATAAATAGGAGTTTCAACATGCGTCAACGCTTTCAAGACCTCGATTGGATTGGGCTGTTTTTATGGGTTATTAGAGCAGTTATCATTATTCTCGTTATTTATGGAACAATCATCACCATTATTAAAAATCCTTACACCCCAAGCCAATGGACAGACTTCATCATTTTTGGTATCGCCCAAGGCAGCATGTATGCCCTTATAGCAATCGGATATACGCTTGTCTATGGTGTGTTATTTATGATCAATTTTGCGCACGGTGAATTCTTTATGTCAGGGATTATGACTGCCACCGTATTTATCGCAACCCCAATGGCAGCTTCTGGATTCTTAAACCGTCAACCCATAATCAGCCTGGTAATCATCGGTATTGTGGCAATGCTCGTATCGATGGGCATAGCCATCTTAACTGAACGAATAGCCTACCGACCACTCAGAAAAGCACCAAGACTTGTGCCATTGATCACTGCGATAGGTGCCTCTTTTTTCTGGCAGAATTACTACCGCGGGCTTTTTGGCTCCCAAGTAGTCCCATTCCCAGTCCCGGATCTCCTCAAAGGAACAATCATGGTTCTTGGCGTCGATGTACTCAGGACCCATGTTCTGGTGATCATCGTCACAATTATTATGCTGATCGGATTGAATTTTTTCATCATGCAAACAAAAACTGGAAAATCGATCCGGGCTGTGGCTGAGGATAAGGATACAGCTGCCCTGATGGGAATTGATGTTGACCGCACTATCACAATTACCTTTGCCACCGGCGCGGCCATGGCTGGGGTAGCCGGACTGCTGTATGCACTGGTATTCACCCAAACCAACTTTTTTATGGGATTTTTTCCAGGATTAAAGGCTTTCACCGCCGCTGTTCTTGGAGGAATCGGAAGCATTCCCGGAGCTGCAATTGGGGGGCTCTTTCTCGGAATTATCGAGTCGATAGGACCAAGCCTCTTCCTTGAGGGAATGGGAATCCCAGCACCTCACCAGTTAAAAGATGTAATTGCTTTTACAATGCTGGTGCTGGTATTAATCTTCAGACCTCAGGGTATCCTGGGAGAACGCCTTGCCGAAAAGAAAGCCTAGCGGAGTTCAGACATGAAAGAATCTAACAATTTTGACTTGCGCATACCAATCCAGTATGGATTAATTGCCGGAGTGGTCTCATTAAGCTTCAGCATGATTGGCATGGTTGATCTATTTGCCCAGAGGTATCTTATCGCAGGATACCTCACCTTGGGACAGGTAATATTATTTCTTGTACCTGCCGGCTTTAGCTTTGTGACAGCAGAAAAAGCCCCACAGGGGAGAAGAGGAATCGCTCTTCTTTACGGTCTTCTTACCGGATTAATCTCCTCCCTCCCGCTTGTCGTTCTGATTTACATTTCAGCAGTAGTCGATTTGCGCCAATATTTACCGAATGTATCTCCAGCCTTAATTGAAATACTTACTTTTGGACGCGGCCAAGGAGCAGGGACTCTCATGCTCATAGTTATTTCTGGGGCAATTGGCTTGATCTCCGCTATGGTAGACCTGATTCCTGACCGTGTGCGCAGACCGATACTTTATGGGTTGACAGGGACGTTTTTTATTGGGATGTTCTCAGAAATCCTCTCTGAAAGGATAAGAAACTTCTTTGGGTTGGATGCTGTAAAACTCATATTTGAATCAAGAGCCCTCCGCCCTGAGGCAGCATTAATCATTTTCCTACTGTTAGCAGGATTATCGTTCCTCTGGATCGAAAGGGGTGAGCGGGTAAAAAACCGGTTTGAGCGTTTACAATCAAAACAGAAAACGCAAATTCGATCAGGGGGGATCATCGCTGGGATCTTACTGATGCTTCTCCTGCCATTATTAATCGGGACATATTTATCCGAAGTGGTAAACAACGTATTGATATTCGCACTGATGGGTTTCGGACTTAATATCGTCGTCGGTTTTGCCGGGCTGCTGGATCTTGGCTACGTGGCATTTTTCGCTATCGGGGCATACATGATGGGTATTCTAACTTCTACCGGCGATTTAGGGATTGCAGGTATGTCTTTTTGGCTGGCAGTACCAATTTGTGTGCTGGCAGCAGTAACCGCCGGCATCATCCTTGGTATGCCAGTATTACGTATGCGGGGTGACTACCTAGCAATAGTGACCCTCGGTTTCGGGGAGATTATCCGCATCCTGGCGCTATCAGACCTGCTGAAACCGTATATTGGAGGCGCACAAGGCTTGTTAAAAATCAACAAACCTATCATTTTTGGGAACGCTCTTATCAAGCCAGACTACTTCTATTATGTGGTATTAGCAGGCGTAATAATCGCCGCTTTCATTTCCTATCGATTGAGTCAAGCCCGCTTAGGACGCCAGTGGATGGCAATGCGGGAGGATGAAGATGTTGCAGAGGCAATGGGAATTAAACTGGTAAATACCAAGCTGCTTGCATTCGCGATTGGAGCTGCCTTTGCAGGATTATCAGGAGCGATATTTGCCAGCAAGCTTACATCCATTTTCCCACACAGTTTTAACATCATGATTTCGATAAATGTATTATGCATGATTATCGTCGGTGGGATGGGTAGCTTACCAGGAGTTGTGGTAGGAGCTCTCGCACTGGTTGGATTACCAGAACTGCTACGTGAGTTCGCAGAGTTCCGGTTGTTGATGTATGGAACAATCCTAATAGTGATGATGCTTGCCAAGCCGGAAGGCTTCTGGCCTTCAGCTGTCCGAAAGCGAGAACTGCACGTGCACGATGATATGGCTTATGAGGAGTATCCAGAAGCTGTAGCACCGATGGCAGAAACACGTGATCCTGGTTTACACGGTACACCCCATTTATAAGCAACCTAACATTATTTAATGAAGGATCAGGTTTCTACCTCAAATTTTATTGACAAGGATTAGATTATGGCTATATTAACTGCCAACGGCGTAACGAAAAGGTTTGGTGGTCTGGTAGCTGTCGATAACTACGATTTTGAAATCGATGAGGGCGCTATCGTCAGCATAATCGGACCAAACGGAGCGGGAAAAACAACTTTCTTTAACTGCCTGACAGGATTCTACCAAGCTGACGAAGGCGACATGCTTTACAAAGGACAAAAGCTGAACGGGCGTACTCCAGACCAGATAACCCGGATGGGTGTTGCACGAACCTACCAGAATATCCGGGTTTTCCCCGCAATGTCAGCAATAGAGAACATTTTAGTCGGTCAGCATCCCAGGCTAAAAACCAACTGGATCGAATCGATCATCGGGACAAAGCGTTATAGGAAAGAAGAGGAAGATGCTGAAGAAGAAGCGCGCCGACTGCTCCATTATGTTGGATTGACCGGTCTGGGTGACCTACTCGCCCGCAACCTTCCATACGGTGCGCAAAGACGACTTGAAATGGCGCGTGCAATCGCCAGCCAACCACAACTGCTTCTTCTTGACGAACCAACCGCTGGAATGAACCCGCATGAATCCGCTGAAATGATGTACTTTATCAAACAACTCAGGGACGACCTTGGTATTACTATTCTACTAATTGAACATGACATGCGGGTTGTGATGGGAATCAGTGAAAAAATCTCTGTACTCGATTTTGGCATGAAAATA
>JBJYWI010000153.1:0-2107 GCA_046259385.1 Anaerolineales bacterium | reverse complement strand
ACAACGCTCATGAAGGCAGACCCGGTAAACAGGGCAGCGATCGGGGTACCGATCATGAGACCATAAAGCCCATAAATGGGGCTTACACCTGCCAATACGCCAGAAGCCATAGCATCCGGGACGGATGGGATGCTGGCGGTTAATCCGGCGACCAGGTCTGTGCTGATTGAGGCTTTATTGTTTGGAGATTTTGCCATGCTTGTACCCTGCTACCGAGGAGGCATGCTCAATCTGTTGATCAAGTCAATTAAATCACTCAAATGATATTTGACAGACAGGTTTTTTCTGCATTCCCAATTTTACTGGTATCAGGTTAGCATCATTCTTCATTCGCCAACCTCTTCCGTGCCTTGATCTGATTTAAATGTGCCTCTCAATTTTCCCCATACACCTTTGATATTTTTTGCCGCCTCCTGCCGTTCTTCTTTTTTCTCCTCGCCGGTGTAGCGCATCAGTATTGCCAGGGGGCGAGTTCCTTCGAAGTTTTCCATGATGATCAACAACAGCAAGGTCAGCGGCACCGCCAAAATGGCACCAATTCCACCCAGCAGGTATCCCCAAACAAACAATCCAATAAAAACAACCACGGGGGAGATCTTCAACCGATTCCCCATTACTTTGGGCTGGTAGAAATTCTGTACACCCCCGTTGATCAGGATGTAGCCAACCAGGACGACCAACGCGGTTTGCGCCCCATGTTGGGCATATGCCATGAGCACAGGCGGGACAAGGGCGATCATGAAGCCAATCGAGGGAATATACCCCATGAACCAGGCCAGCATGCCCCACAGCAGGGCGTAATCCACCCCCATGAATACCAGGAAGACTGCATCTCCCATGCCTACCAGGAAGTTTACCCCGGTCAGGACGGTCATATATTTGCGCACATCTTCGGTGAGTGTCGAAATACGTCCAATGGTAGGAGTATTTGGATCCAAACCCAGGCGGGAGGGTGCCGGCAATGAAAGGGCAGCGCTGATCATAAAAAAGAAGATTACCAGGGCTAATCCGAATTGCACCAAGAGGTTCGCCACACTTGCCAGCAGGCCTTGGGCGACAGGACCGATGGAGGTGGTCAGATTCTCAATCTGTATACTCGTTTGAGAATCCTGGGTTGCAGATAGATCCGAGTTTGCCTGCTGTGTTGCACTCGCCATGTAAGTTGGGAGTTCGGTGGTCAGCTTGGTGATCGAGAAGAAAACCGTGCCGATCACCAACCCGAGCAGCAGGACAACCACCAGAATACTTACCACCAGCGCCAACCAACCTGGCATACCACGCGCTGTCAGGCGGCTGGGAACAGGTAGAACCGTGATGGTGATCACCACAGCTAACAAGATCGGGTTTATGATCGAAGCTGAGCCGCGAATCCCAAACAAGATCACGAAGATACTGGCCAATCCAACCAGATAAACCACGAGTCGTCCGGATAGATTATTCATGCTGAGTTCTCCTTAGATTATCTTTAAGGAGCATACAGATCATTGAATTCGTTGTCGACAGCGCACTCCATAGAATTGCAGTGATCATGATCTGCTCCTGAGGAAATGTTTCTAAAAGCTGGCGCCTTGCAGCTGGTTCATTTTATTGGTGGCATCCATACCACCTGACACCTTCATTCATTTATTGATCATAACAATCAACACAATGGGTCTTAATTTAAATTAGGTTAACTATTCAAAAAGCCACACACCATTTATGAAATGGTCATGACGGTCATGCTTCGGAAATTGAACCGCGGTCTCGCAATGAAACATTCGGAAATCGTCAATATCCCGTTGAATTGTAGAAATGGAATTATGCTTTCTTTTGCTAACCATCACGCAGAGGTGATCTTCCATTGATCTTGTGCTGCCTGGATGGAAAGATCTGTAAATAAATTCCAGAGAACCGGTCTCGGTTCTCGTAGGCTTGACATTTTTGAGTTGGGAGAGTATCGATCATCTTTGAAGTAGATGGTTTTGTGCTCAGATATCATCCAGAACAATTGAACAATTGGGATATTATAAACCGTTCACCCAACAGTAGAAGGAGTAGAACTGCGCCAGCTTACACGCCAGTTTCAGCCTTGATCCTGCCATCATTGACTGCTGCGACCAACGCCTGG
>JBJYWI010000152.1:0-3734 GCA_046259385.1 Anaerolineales bacterium | reverse complement strand
TGTCATTCTGAACGGAGTGAAGAATCTCCAATTTAGTCTGGGAGACCCTTCGTTTCACTCAGGGTGACAACCTTTTGGGACAGCCTCTTTTTTCTTTATTCGGACGAATTCCTAAACAGCTAACAATTCCATCCCTGTTTATGTATCCAGGACTTCCATTGTCTCAATTACAGTTCTGACCCGCTGGCTCATATCCTCAACGCCATCGTAGGAAATATCGTGAACAATGTTTCCATCACTCAAAAATACAACCCTGTCTGCGTAGGCAGCTGCGCGTGCGTCATGGGTGACAACAACGATCGTCTGCCCTAATTCATCGCAGGAACGCCGAAGCAGGTCCATGATCGCTTTGCCAGTCTTTGAGTCCAGGTTGCCGGTTGGTTCATCTGCTAGCACAATAGCAGGATCTGTAACCAAAGCGCGGGCGATCGCTACCCTTTGCTGCTCTCCCCCCGATAACTGGTCGGGTTTGTGATCTGCCCGGTCCGACAATCCAACCAACTCCAGGACCGCGTCTATTTTCTGGTTGTATTTACGCAGGTTTTTACCATCAATTATCAGCGGCAGGGAGACGTTCTCTTTTGCAGTTAACGTGGGAAGCAGATTGAAAAACTGGAAGATAAAGCCTACATTGTGGCGGCGAGCCAAGGTAGCCTGTTTGTCGCTCAATGCCGCCAGTGGTTGACCTGCCAGTGTCACGTCCCCTTCTGATGGTTTATCAAGCCCGCCAAGCAGGTGAAGCAGCGTTGATTTGCCGCTCCCGGAGGGTCCCATCAAAGCCACGAAGTCGCCCTCTTTCACCTCGAAGTCAATCCCCATTAGAGCGTTCACCACATGTTCGCCCAGATCGTATTTCTTCTTCAGAGAATTTGCCTTGAGGATGCCGGGCGATTCCTGCTCTTTTACTTGTCCTAAAGGAATATCTCTTTTCAATTGAAAATCCAACTGCACCTGTTGTTCACCACTTGTTTTCTCAAGGGTTTCTGCATGGCTAGAATCAATCGCCATTTTGCTACTCATATTGAATCGCCTCCACAATATTGATGCCCGCTGCTCTGCGCGCTGGCCATATCGCTGCTATCTGTGAGATTAGCAGGGAAATAAGTATACCAATTAAAATTCCCTGAACAGGCAACACATAGACCAGATCATATCCCATCATAGACATCAGAGAAGTTAACAACATCCAGGACAGGAAAAGCCCGAAAGCCAGCCCGAGACCGCCTCCGATAATCCCCATCATCAACGCCTCGGCTAAAATCATTTTCCCGATTTGCCAGCGCGTCATTCCAAGCCCGCGAAGCATTCCAATTTCCTGAGTCCTTTCCAGCACATTCATTGTCAGGGTATTGATCACTCCCAAGGAGGCAACGATCATGCCAATTATCGCCATGGCATCGAACAACGAAAAGGAGTTGGTTATCAACTGGTTGCCCTCTTCTTTGACCGCCTGATTGGTTTCAATGGTTAAGTTACGGCGTTTGCCGTAAACAAAGTCAATCGCTTCCCTGACAGCATCGACAGAATAGCCGGGTTCAACATCGACCAAGAAGTTAGACACATCGTCGAGGCCAAAATAGCGCTTTGCCACCCGCCAGGAACCTTCAACCACCATCCCGTTTCTTACATAATCTGTGACCACCGCGGCAACTTCAAAGTCTCTCGGTCCCCACTTGGTCTGCAGTTCAATTGTATCACCCTGGTTAAGGTTGTATCTTTCAGAAAGAATAGTGGTGATAAAGACAGCATCCCGGGAAGCCAGCAGATCATATAAATAATCGGGGTCTCCCTGGTTGGCTGCAAACGCAAAGGAGGTCACTTTTGAATGAGTCACAGGGTCTACAGCCGTAAACTGCAGCGTTTCTTTTTTGCCGTTGGGAGCAATAAAATTAACATCCACATATCCCATAGGGGTTACTTCGGCTACTCCTTCCACTGATCTTATCTGTCCCCCGAGCCTTTCCTGCATGGCTACAGTCGAGAAAACGTAAAGATCCCCGCCTATGAAGTATTCCTGCCATTGTTCAATATCATTCTTAAACGAATCGGACAAGGCCGACAGTGTCAATAACATCGCTACGCCGACCATCAGAGCAGCCACAGTCAGGGTTGTCCTGATTTTTGCCCTTTGCACATTGCTGCTGCCAAGCTGACCTTCCCCGCTGAAAAAAGCCCGGATAAACGGGCGCGCGGTGCGCTCCCAGTATGTAACCGTCCCGGGAATAATCAGTGTAGCTCCCATAAAAAGGAAAAAAACCGTGCTCATCGCAAATGCCTGTCCTAGGTCCCCTTTGAGCGGGTTAAAGAACAGTAGATAAAATGAAAACAGAATCAAGATCAATCCCAAAATCCAGCCCCTGCTAATCACCCAACCCTCACTTGAACCTCCGCGAATTCGTAACGCTTCAAGCGGTGAAATTCTTCCAGCCTGGCGAGCTGGGAGATATGCTGCCACTAGGGTCGCTATTATGCCAATAAGCATGGCGAAGATAACTCCATTTGGTGAAACGGTAACTTCCTTTACTGGCTGTCCAAAAAGTGCCTCCATAAGCCGGATGAGACCGCGTGAAAGAAACACCCCAAATCCAACCCCGATAATGGCTCCGATCAATCCAAGGATGATTGCTTCAATTAAGATTTGTGCAGTCACCTGACCGCGTGTCATGCCGATCGTCCTCATCATTCCAATTTCACGAGTGCGTTCAACAACGGTCATGGAGAAGGCGTTATAGATCAGAAATATGCCCACAAAAACCGCGATTGCGCTGAAAAAATTAAGGCCCATCGTGAGAAGATCCAGCATCTGGTTCACTCGCTCACCCTGCATCGCAGGAAAGATGACGGAGTAATCCTCGCCTATCCTTTCTTGAATCGCATCTTTTAACGCGTTCAGCTCAACTGAGTTGCTTAATTCATCAATTGCAATGATATCAATTTGGGTGTACTCTCCTTCCCGATTGAAGAGTCTCTGGGCGGTTTTTAGGGGAATCGCTCCAAAAGAACCATTATTCAACAGTCCCGCACCGTCCTTGGATATTATCCCTACAATCCGAAAAGTTTCGACACCATCAGGCGATAATATTTCGACCCTGTCATGCAATCTCAATTTTTTATCGTTTGCATAATCCTCAACCAGGACAATTTCCAGGGAATTCAGATCCTCTGAAAGAAATTTACCCTCCACGAGGTTGTATTCGCGGACCTCCCTTTCTGTTTTTGGGTCCACCCCGAAAATTTGAAGCTGGCTAGGACCCGCGCTCACAAAATTTACATCATATTCCTGGGTATCCACATCATCTGCCAAAGCTGCAAATTCCTGGATAGAAGGAACTGCGGCTTTTACCCCCGGAAAATCTGTAATTCGATACAAAATCCTCTCCCGGAATCCCTCGTTATCAAGATCGGAATTTAGTACAATCAGGTCAGCATTTCCGGAGGTTTCCGTGAATAACTTGGTCAGTGCAATAAGCGTACTTGCATTGGTAATACGGATGGATAGGATCATCGCCACTCCAAGCATAATTCCAAAAACGGTCAGCAAAGACCGTGAAGGTCTTGCGGTTATGGATCGTATTGCTAAACTGAGTCTCCGGAACATTGGTTATTTATCACGGTTAAGAAACTATGTGAGTATTACTTATATAAAAATTTACCAATAAAATCAAAATATTGAAAATGGAATAATCATTATACAATTAATATATAAGATTCACCTAAATTATTAAGGCTTTATA
>JBJYWI010000151.1:0-10941 GCA_046259385.1 Anaerolineales bacterium | reverse complement strand
TGTGGCAAACACGGTTTCATTAATTCTATCCAACGACCCTTATCATCCCATACAGTATCTAGAAAAGTTATCAAGCCTTCAGCTCGAGCAGAGCGCAGCAATTCTGCTGTCGGTTCACCGTCTATACCAGGTAAAACCAGAGAACCAGCGATATGAAGTATTGAATTTCCCCTTAATAGTTCCATATCAACATCTTCGAATCTTAACATTGCATTTGCGCCGATATAATGGATAAATCGTCTTTCACCTTCCGGATCAATCAAAACCATTGTTGCTGATGTACCAATGCTTTTATCCTTCGAGACTCCACGCACTCCAATGTTCCGTTTTTTTAGGGTGTCCAGCAAAAAATCTCCGAAAGGATCTGTGCCCACTTTCCCGATTACTTCCACTGGAATCCCAAGCTTTCCTAATGCTGTGGCTGTATTCACGGCACATCCACCGGTATGTAAGCTCATCTCCTCAACCAAAACCAATCTACCAGGTTCAGGGATTGCCTTTAAAGGTTTACCCAGCACATCTGCTACCATGATTCCCAGACAGACAACTGGACGACGATTGCTCATTTCTGTTATTAACTATACCAATCCAGCAATGTGATGAAACTGTTCTGACAGGGAAGGATAAAGCTCCCTGTAAATAGGATAGTAATCCCTGTATATGTTTTTTGATTCCCCGGGATTCGTTCGACCAGTTATCTGGATTGTCGCCTCACAAGCACTGATCACATCCGTGAAAACCCCTGCGCCGACACCAGCAAGCAATGCAGCGCCAAAAGCAGCTCCTTCAGTTGTATTAACAGTAACAAGTTCTGTATCTAAAACATCTGCGATAATTTGCCGCCATAAGGAGCTTTTTGCACCACCACCGGATATCCTGACCTGGTCAATCGAGCCAAGCCCTGCCTGTTGTATCAAGGTGAAACTGTCCTTTATACCGAAGGCGACTCCTTCCAATACTGCCCTGGTCATATGTTCACGCCTGTGTCTGACGGTGAGCCCTACCCATGCGCCGCGTGCCAGAGGATCAGGATAAGGCGTCCTCTCTCCGGTAAGGTATGGCAGGAAAAACAATCCTTCACTTCCCGGATTTACACTTTTTGCCTCATTGATCAAACCATCAAAATCAACATCCGGGGCTAAAATATCGCGGTACCACTGCAAGCTGCCTGCTGCGCTGAGCATGACACCCATAAAATGCCATCGATCAGGTACAGCATGGCAAAAAGCATGCAGGCGACCATTAGGTTCAATTAAAGCTGATTCAGTGGTTGCAAACACAACACCCGAGGTGCCCAGTGTCAGGGCGATGATACCTGTTTGAACTGCACCCACCCCAACAGCCTGTGCAGCTTGATCTCCTCCTCCGCCGACAACCGGGGTGCCAGGAGTTAAACCAGTTTCAGCTGATGCTTTTTCGCTAACCTCACCCGTTATCTCAGGTCCCTCAAATGTCGGTGGGCACCATTCAATTGGAATTTCGAGTTTGTTTAATACTTCCTCAGACCAATTTCTGGATTGAAGATCAAATAAAATCGTCCCCGCACCTCCCGCTTTATCGATCCCGAACTCACCGGTTAACTTATAACGGATATAATCCTTAGGAAGTAAAATCTTTCTGGCTTTTTTATAATTTTCTGGTTCGTTTTTCTTGACCCACAAAATCTTTGGGGCGGTAAAACCGGTCAGGGCATCGTTCCCAGTAATCCTGATTAATTCTTCTCTGCCAAAAATCTCTCTGATTTGATCGCATTCAGGTCCGGTTCTCTGGTCATTCCATAAAATCGCTGGACGGAGGACTTCTCCTGATTCATCAAGCAGTACCAATCCATGCATCTGTCCGGTCAAACCAATTGCCTGGATATCAGCTCCAGTTAATTGTGAATCTTCAAGTACCGAACGTATACTGGTTTTTATTCCTTCCCACCAGTCAGATGGATTCTGTTCAGACCATAAAGGCTTTGGCGTCGAGAGGTTCAATGGTGTAGTTACGCTGCTAATCACATTCCCTTTCTCATTAATGACCAGTGCTTTTGCACCCGTTGTCGATATATCAATGCCTAATAACATCATATGTCTCCAAGAAATCCACGTCTTTTTCTATCCGACCAAAAAGAATATCCAAAAAGAATTTGAATATATCTAATCCACAAGCATTAAGATTCGCTGATTGAAAAAATCTCAGAATCAGACTGGCGTTTCTCCCCTTTTGGAGTGACATGGCTCCATAAGATAAAACCAAGAGTGGAAACTAGCAGTACCAGAAATCCATATTTAAACCCCGCGTGTAACCATGGCTGAAACATCCCCAGGATTCCCAATATTATGCCTGCAATAATCATCCATTCCACAATTGCGTGAATTCTTTTGGAAATATTATTGTTCAGCGCAGTTGCTACGGCCCAAATTAAAGTGATAAATGCCAGAATAATTGAAATGAAAATTAAAATAAATGGAATTGCATTCAATAATACATTCTGGGCTAATTGTTCTTCTGAAGCGGTTGAACTAATCAGAGGTCCAGCAATTAAACCTAAAACTAGAGTAACAACTATTGCAATTGGAAGCCCAATTGGCACTCGCGGACGATATTTTCCCATAAGAACTCCTGATATAGAACTTTACCAGGTGGGGTTTGACCCCACCTGGCGAATAAATAATTTTAGTATTCGATGTCTATTTGTTTTTTGCTTTCAGCGGATTCAACAATCGCGTCACAAACGACTGCCGCTCTGTAACCATCCACGAAAGTTGCCCCATGAGGTCCAACTTCCTTATCATTTGCTATACAATCAAGCAGGTGAGTAATCTCGTGGACAAAAGTATGCTCCCATCCAATTATGTGTCCGTGAGGCCACCAGTTTTCCCACCAGGGGTGGTACCCTTCAGTCACAAGCACATTATGGAAACCCTGGGTTTCTTTCGGTTTATCATCCACCCAGAATACATCAACCTCGTTTAACCGCTCAAGGTTAAATCGAATGCTGCCCTTTTCTGCATTGATTTCAAAGACATTGTAATTCTTACGCCCCGCAGAAAAACGTGATGATTCGAGAGAACCTATGGCGCCGTTTTCAAATTCAACCGCAGCGACGAACGCATCATCCACGTCCACCACGCCTGTACCTGAACCTTCAACCAAATCTCGTTCAATGATAAATGTTCTGGTATTAGCGGATATCGATTTAATTCCACCAATCAGATAGTGAGCCAGATCGATGATATGGGCTCCTAAATCTCCTATGGCGCCACTTCCAGCGGCATCTTTTTGCATACGCCACAACAATGGTGTCCCGTAATTCTTCATCAACCATTCTTGAAGATAAACCGCTCTGAAGTGATAAATCTGACCCAAAGCACCGCTGTCGATTAGATTACGAATCATTCTTACAGCGGGGACAAACCGGTAATTAAACGCTACCATGTGTTTAATTCCGGCTTTTTCTACTACATCCAGCATATCTTTTGCTTCTTCAGCGGTTCTTGCAAGTGGCTTTTCACACAAAACATGTTTACCAAGTTGGGCTGCATATATGCTTGGTTCCGCGTGAATATTGTTCGGACTCCCGTTATCGACTAACTTGACTTTTTCATTCTCTATCATAGCCCGCCAGTCAATGTAACATGATTCGTATCCATATCGAGCTTTTGCCTCTTCAACTTCACTATCAACCAATCCGCATATAGCCACTAACTTTGGGTTCATCGGTGGTGGATACATCATGTATGGGATTTTTTTGTATGCGTTTGTATGGGCTTTGCCCATAAACCCATACCCCAGCATTCCGACCCCAATTTCGGGAACCACGCCTTCTGCTTTGGCGCTTGCCATGGTGGTAAAACCAGTTTCTTCACTCATTATTAGTTCTCCTCATTATCAATTGCAGATGTTAAATATCAAATTTTCCTTATTATTTACTCGAGAATGCAGCATCAAATGCCATCTGGGAAGGTGTAAAATCCTGCTTGCGGATCATCGCCAACGCTTCAGGTGCACCCCACTCCCGGTCCATTCCTGAATCTTCCCATTCAATAGAGAGCGGTCCGTTATAGCCTATCCGGTTGAGTGCTCTAATTATTTCATCCCATTTAACATCCCCACGTCCAGGTGACACAAAATCCCAGCCACGGCGAGAATCGCCAAAATCCAAATGCGAGGAGAGGATGCTGTTTCGACCGGTCAACTGAACTCTGCTATCCTTCACATGCATATGCCAGATTCGGTCGCTATACTCGTCGATAAACTCCACTGGATCTACAAACTGGTGTATAAAATGGCTTGGATCAAAATTAAAGCCAAAAGCCGGGTGACCATTAACCGCATCTATTGCACGTTGGGAAGTGATAATGTCATAAGCGATTTCCGTCGGATGCACTTCCAGACCAAATTTCACTCCATTTTCACTGAATACATCCAAGATTGGCACCCAACGATTTGCGAAGTCTTCATATCCAGCATCGATGTCTGCCTGGCCGGTGGGCGGGAAGAAGTAGATATTCTTCCATACTGAGCTCCCGGTGAATCCATTAACAACACCAACGCCGAATAATTTAGCGGCTTTCGCAGTGTTTTTCACTTCTTCTGCACATCGCTGACGGACACCCTCAGGATCGCCGTCACCCCACAAACGCTCCGGAAGGATGCCCTTGTGTCTTCCATCGATCGGGTCATCTGCGACACACTGCCCAACCAGGTGTGTACTGATTGCAAAACACTTCAAGTTGTATTTGTTAAGGATATCCCAACGACTTTGAACATAGCTGTCATCTTCCAGAGCTTTATCCACTTCGAAATGGTCGCCCCAGCATGCCAGCTCAAGACCATCAAAACCCCAGTCACTGACCTTCTTTGCAAGATCCTCCAAAGTGAGATCCGCCCATTGACCGGTGAATAAAGTTACTGCTCTTCCCATTTTTTTCTCCTTTATGTTTTTTCTATTTTAAATTTACTTTAATGTAAAATTTTTTAAATCAGGCCATAAGTTTTCTTAAGAACTCCAGGCCGTTTCGTGCCAATGCTTCAGGACTCGCAGCCAGGGGACGCCAGATTGCAGCAGCCCGGGCGATACTTTTCACCTGTGGAGTGAAAGATTCTATAACCAATGGTCCGTCGTAATTGATCGCCTCTAAACCAACCTTCACGTCCTGCCAAGTCACCGTTCCAGAACCTGGTGCACCGCGGTCATTTTCGCAGGTGTGAACCTGGATCAACCGGGAACCTGCGGTCTTAATCGCTTCAGACAAAGATTTTTCTTCTATATTCATGTGAAATGTATCCAGCATGATTCCACAGGATGGATTATTTACCCTGTCAACGACCTCTACAGCTTGATTCGCCAGATTGATGAAACTGGTCTCAAACCGGTTAAGCGGTTCAATTCCAAGTTTGACCCCATGATCATTTGCATATGCTGATAGCGCTGATAGATTCTTTACCAACAGATCCAAATCCTTTGCACGTTCATCGGGGGTTTGCTGCCATGTTCGACCAACTGCAGAATATAGCGGTCCTACAAGGTTGGTTGCACCCATCATCTCACAAGCTTCGATACATCCTTTCAGATAATCCATCCCGTTCTGGCGAACCCCAGCATCTTCATGGATTAAGTCCCGGTCCGGTCCCATCGCAGCACATGCGCTAACCAGCAATCCATTATCCTGGATTATCGTTTTCGCATCTAAATAATCCAAATCGTCCAGATTTTCCAGTGGGGTTTCAATCCAATCAAAACCTATTCCAGCAACCTTAGGAGCCAATTCACTCAGTACTTCCGTTGTTAGTGGTGCAGTCCACACCCATGTATTTATGCCAAATTTCATTAACATCTCTCCTTATACTAGTTCAAATTGGTTCAGCATAAGAGGCTTTTGCCATGATTATCAAAACAATATAGTCGTTCCTGCGTTATATTGAATTTTATTTTGTCTCCAATCTTAAAACCTGTCATACCAGGGATCAAACTGAGCAAAGTTTGATCACCAGAAGTCAAGTGCAGGATTGTCTCGACACCCAGAGGTTCCAACAAAGTCAAGACCCCCTCAAATTCTCCTTCATTATCCGGCTTGATATCCTCAGGTCTGATACCCAAAAGAAATTCTTTCGGTGGATCCCAACCCTGAGGAAGCGAAATGTAAAGAGAACTATTTCTAACATACAATTTCCCATTCTCTCTACCAGCTTTAACAAGGTTTATGCGAGGTGTTCCAACTAACTGGGCGACAAATGTTGTCGCCGGTCTATCATAGATATCATCAGGTGTTCCGATTTGGATAATCTTCCCATGATCTAGAACTGCGATCCGGTCCGCCATCGTCAACGCTTCAATCTGGTCATGGGTTACAAATAAGGTTGTGCTTGCCTGGGTCTTCTGTATATGCTGCAGCTCAATCCGGAGAGTTTCCCTTAATTTTGCATCCAGGTTTGATAATGGTTCATCCATGAGGAAGATCCTTGGTTCGCGCACAAGGGCTCTTCCAAGAGAAACGCGCTGCATTTCTCCACCAGACAGATGGGAGCATTTCCGCTCCAGTAATTGGGATATGCGCAGCACTTCCGCAGCCTGCTCCACTTGCTCCTTAATTTCCGATTCATTCATTTTACGCATCGGCGATCGAAGAGGAAAAGCCAGGTTATCATATACCGACATTGTAGGATAAAGTGAGTACTGCTGAAATACAAATGCAACATCCCTATCTGCTGGAGTAAGGTCGTCAACTGGTTCACCATCGAAGAAAATAGATCCCTGCTCCTGCTTGGTTAGACCAGCGATAACCCGCAGTGTTGTTGTTTTTCCGGCACCTGTCGGACCCAAAAGCACAAAAAATTCACCATCTTTGACATCAAACGACACTTCATCAAGAGCTTTTACCCCGGGAAATTCCTTGATTATTTTCTTTACCTCCACATCGCTCATTGAACCACCTCCCGCCTGCGGATTGCGCTTTCAGTTTTAGGATTAAAGAACCTCACCATTTCAGGATCCAGATTGAACCGGACTTTTTCGCCAAGTGCATACTTCACCATTCGGTCTGCCCTGATATGGACAATGTCATTTTCATTCATATTAATATGAAGCATTGTATATGCCCCATGCAGGTCGACAGCATAAACAGTACCAGTAAGATTCCCATCCTGGGAGAGATGCGCTGATTCAGGCCGAAAACCGATTATTAATTCTTTTGACCCATCAAGTTCCTCACTTAATGCTTGCTGCCAGTCTTCGGGGATTGAATATCGGTTATCCATCCCTGGCATTATTAATTCCCCATCTGAATAATTTCCATGAACCAGATTCATACCTGGACTGCCAATAAAATTAGCTACAAATAGATTCGCGGGTTTATAGTAGACTTCATCAGGACTACCAACCTGCTGAATCACCGCTTCAGACATTACCACAATCCGGTCTCCCATTGCCATTGCTTCAACCTGGTCATGGGTGACGTAAATTGAAGTAGCATTCTGGTCAATATGGAGCTGTTTGATTTCAGCTCGCATGGATTCCCGAAAATCCGCGTCCAGTGCGCCCAAAGGCTCGTCCATTAAGAACGCCTTTGGGCGTCTTACCAAGGCACGTGCAAGCGCTACTCTTTGCTGATCACCACCACTCAACTTTCCAGGGCGAGCATTTAACAAGTGGCGGATTCGGAGTAAATCGACAACTTCATCCACCCTTTGGTTTATTACATCTCGCGATTCACCTTCAGCCTGGAGCGGGAAGGCAATATTCTGCCGGACAGACAAATGGGGATATAGAGCATACAGTTGAAATACAAATGCAATGTTCCTCTCGCTGGGGTGCAGCCAGGTTATATTTTTCCCATCCAGCAGGATGATCCCACCAGTGACGGTTTCCAGTCCGGAGATCATTCGTAAAGTGGTGGTTTTACCGCAGCCAGAAGGCCCCAGCAGAACTATAAATTCACCATCGTTTACCTTTAAATCCAACGGTTTCACCGCATGCAAATCCCCGAATTTCTTTTCAACTTGTTTCAGTTCAATTTCAGCCATAATAACTCTCAATTGTTCCAGATTGCATTCAAAATATTATTGATATATTCGCATTCTATTTTCGTACTGCACCAAAGGTAACACCGCGTAGCAAGTAATTTCGGAGTGCGAAGACAATAATTACAACTGGGATTAGAAATCCCAAACTTCCAGCTGCAATGGCAGACCATTCAAGTCCACCACTACCTAACATGGTGGCAATACTAGGGGGAGCAGTACGCGCCTTCTCGCTGGTCAACATTAATGCAAAAGCATATTCATTCCAAGCAAATATCAAACAAAATACGGTTGTCGCGGCTATACCGGTAATTGATTGGGGTAATACAATTTTGTAGAAAGTCTGCCAGCGGGAGTAGCCATCAACAAGTGCAGCTTCCTCATATTCAAGCGGTATCTCATCAATAAAACCTTTCAGCAACCATACCGCCAGCGAGAGATTAAACACTGTATATAAAAGGATCATTCCAACATGGGTGTCATTTAAGCTGAGCTGTCGGTACATCAAAAAAAGAGGAATGGTAACAACAACAGCCGGAAGCATTCTGGTACTGAGAATAAAAAACAACAAATCATCCTTACCAAGAACATCATATCGGCTGAAGGCATATGCTGCAAACAAACCTAATACAACTGAAAATATCGTCGATAAACCAGCAATAATAAGTGAGTTTTTTAACCTCGATACATAATCACTGGTACCAGTTATTTCTTGTCCACCCTGAAGTGCAATTCTTTCGAATAAGTTCAAGTCACCCTGGCTCGCGGCTTCCTTGTAATCCGCTAATCTTGATTGGGCGATAATTGCTCTGTCCGTTAACAAAAATACGAACCCTTCAAGTGTTGGCTTAAATAATATTTTTGGAGGGGATGAAACAATTGTTGCCCTTGGTTTGAATGCAGTCATTGCCATCACAATTACCGGTATCAACATAATAACTGCAATAATAACAACGATAATTGCCCGCAAGGATTTAAAGAAACGGGAGCGCGGACTTACTTTATCAACTCTAGTCGCTTCTGTAACTGGGTAACCAGGTCCATCTTCACGAAAATTTGACATGATGTTGCTATTCCCCTTTCATCTGGTTTAGATAACGAATATATAGGTTGCTTACTGCAATGATAATAATCAAAATGATGTACGCTAATGCGCTTGCACGACCTGTTCGCCATTGTCCTAAAAATGCCTGACGGTATATGTTTACAGAGATCAACTCTGTTTGATCACCAGGTCCACCGCCTGTCATTCCCATAACTAAATCAAAGGCTTTAAAAGCCTCAATTGTGCGAAATAATATCGCTATCAATAGGAGTGGGGCAACCTGTGGAAGGGTGATACGCCAGAATTGGAACCACGAACTCGCACGGTCAATTGCTGCAGCTTCATAAAGGTAATCCGGTATTGCCTTCAATCCTGATAGTACCAACAACATGACAAATGGGGACCACATCCAGACATCAACAATAACCACAGCCCACAGCGCTAAACCAGGTACAGGGTTACCAGCAAATCGGCTCGCTAGCATATCAGGACCCGTTCGTGGATTTGTAAAACCCAGTAGAAAATTGAAAAAGCCAAATGTCGGGTTATACATCAATTTCCAGAACAGACCTACGACAACCGGCGATAACATCATTGGTATCAATATAAGTGTTGTAATTAATCCAACACCTTTAAACTTCTCATTGACCAGCATAGCCAAACCGAATCCCACCAGAGTCTGCAAACCCACTGACAGCAATGCAAATTTTCCAGTAGTTGCAAAGTATTTCCACAATAATTCATCGTTCAGAATATTCGAAAAATTCTGGAATCCGATCCAAACTGGCTGCTGCCTAGCTATCGCAGAATAATCAGTAAAACCAAGATAAAGACTGTAAAACAGTGGAAATAAATTCATTGCGATTAATAACAACAGCGCTGGCCAGATGAACAAATTTACAATTGCACGGTCACTGAGATGCCGCCGCCGCTCTATTTGCTCCGGTTTTTGATTTGTATCACCGACTAGAGTCTCTTCTATCGTCATAGTCTCATCTCTTTCTTACTTATCTATATTGACCAGAAAATTGGGGAGGCGAAATAGTCGCCTCCCCTTTTATCAACTTGTATGGTTATTACTCAATATACCCTGCATCTCTTAAGATCGCATCGTGATTTTCAGCGATCGTATTCATGGTGTCTTCAGCTGTTCCTACACCTTCAACAACAAAGGCGCTGAATTCACGCTGCGTGACCTCCAGAAGTTCAGCATATTCGGGGATATTCCAGAAGTCCTTTACAAAAGTCATTGTCTCTGCAAAGGCGGGATTGAACGGAGTAGCATTCAAGAATTCATCTGTCTCCAGGACTGCAGCATTACATGAATAACCACCTAATGCAGCCCATTCGGCTTGGATGTCATCCTGGGCGAACCATTCAATGAAGTCCAGTGAAGCCTGCTTGCGCTCATCGGGGATGTATGAGATTACACTCATCCCCTGACCGCCGAGGGCAGCATGCTGCTGACCAGTTGGACCAGCGGGATTGGGGAAGTATCCGGTCACATCTGCATATGGGCTGACATCTGGGTTTGCCAGAGCCGGGAGAAATGCGAAGTAATTCATGATCATCGTAGCCTGACCACCGATCATGGCATCATTGGTTTCTGTGTAGAACGCATTGCTCAACCCAGGAACCTGGCAACATTCATAAAGATCCTTGTAAAACTGAAGCGATTCAATATTCTCAGGTGAATTTACAATCCCCATGACATTATTGTTTTCATCCTGCCATTCACCGCCCCAGCTGAACATGACGTTCTCAACGCCCATGGTGATGGCGTCATAGTCCTTCTGGGTGTAAATAGCTACCCCGTAGATACCTTCATCCGGACGGGTGAAGAAATTGGCTATATCAAACAATTCAGCATAGGTCTCTGGAACAGCCAG
>JBJYWI010000150.1:0-1644 GCA_046259385.1 Anaerolineales bacterium | reverse complement strand
TGCTATCTGAGCTGGTCTTGTGTTGATTCAATAGGTCGGTCTGCACAGTCGATCATCCCCGTTCTTTTTTTCACACCTTGATCCTGTTGGAAATATCACCTGCACCTTGGCCGATGGAATTAATGGGCAGGATGAAGATGATTCCCACAGGAACACTATCAAGAATAGCATGCTCACTTAAATTGTGAATTAAGATAATAAAACTCTAATACTAGCTACCTGACAGTTTTTCATAACGTTGGAAAAAAATCAATAATAAAGGATTGAGAATTAGCCAAATGCCTTTCTCTCAAATAGAGACCAATTCGAAAAATGCTCAAATCACGCCGGTCATTGCGATCCACCAATCGGCGCCGACCTGCTTTGATGGCTTTGGAAGCAGAAGCGATCAGGTCCAAATAGAGCAAAACAACGATGAAGGTCAGGCGATGCAACTTGATGACCGAGCGCAAACGGGTGGCTTCCAGATCAAAGCCATTATCCTTGAGATCACCAAACATCTCTTCGATCCACATACGCCTTTCATAAGCCCGAATTGCTTCTCGAAGCGAGGGCAGATTGGTGGCCAACAACCAGGGCTCATCTTCACCAGTCTTCCAGTAAAGCGCAAGATGGGTTGTGTAAGCATGCAAACGGGTCAGTTGCCATCTTTCGAGCCAAAGCGATTGACCAGTCTTCTGAAGAAAACTGTTCAGGGGTGTCCAGGGAGATTTTTCGTTGCCACGCACCAGATGTTTGCCTTTTTGACGCAAAACATACTTCCAACCATGAAAATCAAGCCAATGAAGCACTTCAATCGCCCCAAATTCCGAATCTCCGACCAACAATACCGATGTTTTGGCAGGCAACAGCTTTCGAATGTAATTCAGAAGCGACAATTGTCGAGCTGCAGTGCTATGACCTCGACAGCTGCGCACCCACATCCAGACCAGTGGGATAGAGCGTTTGCGGTAAGCAATCGATACCATCAGCAACTGATGCCCAAAGCCAACCTTGCTGCCGTCAACTATCAAGACAATTCTCTGTCCAGCTCTTTGCGCCAGAAGTTGCTTCACGATCGGCTCATACCAGTCTCGAACATGGAAGGCGGGGTTTTCAAGAAATCGGTCCAGTCTCCGCGTAATGCTGGTCAATTTCGCGACCCCCGGAAGTTTGCAGGCGATCTTGCTCAAATGAACCGACTTGCTTGCAAATATTCCAGCAAGCATCTGGGCCAAATTCTTTTGTCGAGTTATGCGTTCTTCAGGAAGGTATTGCATGATCTTTTTCAACCAGTTATGATAAAGTTGGCTGGTCAGCATTGGGTGCCTCCGTTTCGTAAAATGGTTCCGGAAAACCGATTTTACTGGAGTTTCCATGCTGATCAGTCGTTCTTTTCTAAAGTGTCAGGTAGCTAGTACTTTCATCTTATTTCTCATTCGGATTTCTATACACCTGTTCAATTTTACCACTGCATCGAGGTCGCTTTCAGGCTATTGACATGCCTCTATAGTTGTACTATGATATAACCAATAGGATAAATATTTATCCCAATGGTTAATTTTTACAATGATGAGGCAAACCATTGACTTGAAGCACAAAATTGATAAATCTTCTATATAAATAAATAAATCTTATAATATCGTGAATTTTATTGAATAATAT
>JBJYWI010000149.1:0-11783 GCA_046259385.1 Anaerolineales bacterium | reverse complement strand
GCGATGATCGAAATTAGACATTTTCACATCGCTAATTTTTTCCTTTGGTAATAAATACCAATCGTTTATTACACCCCTTGGAGTACAACATTTTCAGATTAATTTTATTGTGTTCTTCATTAATACAGGTTTGACCGACTTTTATTGCGCGGACTTATTCATTCATCAATAAATTTCTCTGAATACTTCTTAAGTTTTTCGCAATCAATATCAGATAGTTCAACTTTTAATGCATGGGCGATTGATCCATTAATTCCGCGATTCCAACACGATCGACTTTTATGTAAATACGCACCTCTGCCTGATAATTTACCGGTCAAATCAATTTCCACACCATTTTCAGTGCGAACTATCCTGATTAATGAATTCTTTGCAAGCACCTCTCTACAGCCCACACAAGTGCGCTGTGGTACATGTCGTCTACGTTTTTTATGAGTTGCTTTCTTCTTCAATGTTCTTTTTTATTACCACTCTTCTTCCCAGTCCTGATCACTACGTTTACGTTTTCTTTTTATAATCGTAGCGTCTGCATCAGGGTCATACTCAATTTCAACGTATTTTTTCTTCTTCTTTTTCTTTTGGGAAGTCTCTATTTTCCCAATATCCTCATCTTCTTCTTGATCATAGTCAAATATTTCAGGTTTGATGGCGAATAATTCCTCAAGAGATTCCTCTTGCTCCTGTTCTTCCTCGCTTTCAGCAAGAGGTTCTAATTGATCTATTTCATCCGCCGCTACAATTCTTTCTGGTTCTGGTTCATCAACCTGTTCTTTCTCAATCTCCATTTCTTCGACAATACTATCACTGTCCTGGACAGTGCCACCTTCAACGATCGCTTCAGGAATTAGCTCCTGTGCATCACCTTCAATTGCCTCAACCTCTTCTTCTAATTCTGCAACTTCTTCTGAAATAATTTCCTCTTCCACCGTTTCTTCAGGGAATGTGAGGTTCTCTATCGCTTGCTCCAGCTCATTCATCCCTTTTGGCCCCATTCCATGTAATGCAAGTATTTTGTCTGAATCCATCTTCATCTGGACCATTAAATCACCTACAGTTGGATAACCTCCTTCACTAATAACCGCATAGACCCTATCTGAAACATCAAAATCTTCCAGAGGTATTTCAAAAGCCTGGGCTGGGATTGTCTCCTTTGCAGCCATTATCTGCTCTTCTTCTGCATCTCGTTCAGCCTGGAACTTCTGTAAAATACCTCGTTCCACGCGATCAACAAACTGCGTGATAAATTGGTATTCTTCTGGAGTAACTGGTCTCCCTTCTGCTTTTTTAGCTAATATCAGTTCTACCTGGGTGGTGTTATCAACCTCAAGTTTAGTTATCTCGGAGTAATCAGGATCATTTTGCAACTTATATAACGCATCTGTGGCTGCTTCTGGAAGGCTCTTAATATCAATTCGCCATGATGTCAGTTTAGCAGCTAGACGTGCGTTTTGACCATCACGACCAATAGCCAGGCTTAATTGGTCTTCCGGAACAACAACTGTAGCTATCTTAGCCTCTTTATCGAGCTGATTTAAATATACACCTGCAACTCTCGCCGGGCTCAAGGCTTTTGCCAGGTAGATGACGGGATCCGAATTCCATTCAATAACGTCAATCTTTTCATCATTTAATTCGCGAACAATAGCCTGTATGCGAACACCACGAATACCAACACATGCACCAACCGGGTCTACTCCAGGCTGGAGTGCAGAAACAGCAACTTTTGATCGATAACCTGGTTCTCTCGATATCGAACGAATCTCAACAAGTCCGTGATAAATTTCGGGTACTTCGTTTTCCAACAATCTTCTTAGAAAGTTCTTATGGGCGCGAGAGAGAATTATTTGGGGGCCGCGAGGTGATGTTTTCACCTCTAGTAATAATGCTCGAATACGGTCATGAACCCGGAATCGTTCACGGGGCATTTGATGGCTGCGAGGCATAATTCCCTCAGCTTTCATCTCCAAACCTACGGAAACACCAGTGACATTAATCGCCTGAACCACTCCACTAACGATTTCCCCGACCTGCTTACTGAAATATTCATACTGTGATTCTCTTTCAGCTTCACGTATTCGCTGTTGGATCACCTGTCTCGCAGTCTGTGCAGCAACCCGCCCAAAATTCTTTGGTGTAGATTCGACTATAACCATTCCCCCGACTTCAGCACCATGATCAACCTTGCGAGCATCTTCAAGGCTTACCTCCGTGCGATCATCTTCTACTGTATCTACAACTTCCTTTTCAGCATAAATTGAGACTTTACCAGTTTCTGAATCTATATTCGCCTCAATTAATTGTGCATTGGATGCATTCATCGACCGCCGATAAGCTGATACCATCGCGGCTTTTAATGCTTCTAAAACCACCTCTTGAGGGAGCTGTTTTTCTTCCAGAACCTCATTGAATGCAAGTTCAAATTCATTTTTCATCGCTTTTTTCTCCGTCTGGAGTAAACCCTTTGATACACAAAGAAAAGTGGGGGTTGCCCACTTTTCATCAACGACAGAATCATCAAAATAAAACCCAGCTTGATTAAAATTTTAACATGGAACCAATTCCATTGCAAGGCTTAGTAATATGTTCATTAATAATCTTATTTATTATTAACATACTCATATCTTTTTTTCTAATCGCCAGGATGGTTGGTCTACTTCCTGTCGGACACCCAAATGGTCAAAATATGACCATCTTCCGGGTTCGCTGGTGACAATTTTATAACCGTGTTTTGAATAAAAACGAAGTGCGTTCATATTTTTCTTGCTGACATTAAGAGTTACGAACTTATAATTCTTTATTCTCAGATCTTCCTCTGCATAATCTAAAAGATTTGAACCGTAGCCCACACCACGGTAAGATTCTTTAATTCTAAACGCATAAAAATACGCCCTCACATCCCCATCAGCTAGTTCCCGCCTTGGGCTTTTTAGTTGAACAAAAAGCTGTCCAATTATTCCTGTATCCCTTAATTCAAGTACCCACAGGATCGAATCTCCCTTCCTGGCGTGTTTAAAGATTTCTCTGAATAAATTGCGATAATGAATATATTCGCCGTCCCATTCAAGTGCTGGCAAGTCGCTTTTATACAGTTGGCGGATCATAATGAACGATTTATGTTTAGAATTTTCTCCTTGATTTGAAGTGTGTATCATCTAATTATATTAAACAAATTTTAATTCAGGTTTCAGCTTCCACGAATAAATCATCAGGCAAAGAACCAATAATTTCTTCTAAAAATTCTGTTTCCTCTTCGTCCGACGAAATATCCCCATCAATACGCGCTTTTTTTAATTCACCTAATATTTGTCGATATACCGGACCGGGTGATATACCACGTTGTCTCAGTTCGAATCCATCGACTTTTGTTGAAATAAATCTCCATTTTTCCACAAAATTCAATAGCGTTTGCTTAATTGCATCATCAGGGACAATAAGATAAAATCCAAAAATTGAGATTATCTGAAAATTGTTGAGATATTCAACAACTACACTGGGTTTTTCACAAAAGAAATCTGCACTTTTTCTCCAAAGAGAATTTGCTTCAAGCAAAATTTTTTCAAGTTCAGCAGGACACCGTAAACGATTAATTATTCGTTTTATATCTTCTTCAGGCAATCCTATGGTCAAAGCTATATAAGACAAATTCCTTTTAAGATCAGACCCTTCAAGAATCTCCCAAATTTGATCTGATTTTAAATCTTGAATTTTCTTAATGGTGTTTATACGCAATTCATTACAATCGAGAGATGGATCAATATTCTTTAATAAATTAAGATTTTGTAGTCTGGACACAATTCTATATGAATAGATTTCGTTGAAAATGTCATCCAGCTCATGTCGAAGCCTATCACCAGAAAGTCGGTCCAACAAAGAAATCGCGCCCGCTAGCAATTCTAAAGTGCGAGGTTCAATTTGAAAATTAAATTTCTGTTCAAAGCGAACAGCACGCAGTATTCTTGTTGGGTCATCTACAAAAGATAATGAATGTAAAACCCTAATTTTTCCCTCGGTCAAATCTCTCAAACCGCCCCAATAATCGTAAAGCTCTCCGAAGTGCTGTCCATCCATTCTTAAAGCGAGAGTATTTATTGTAAAATCACGACGATGTAGGTCAAGTTTGATGCTTCCTCTTTCAACGGTTGGAAGTGCTGTGGGATATGTATAGAATTCTGTACGGGCACTTACAAAATCTATAGATAGAGATTCAGAATTTGGTTTTTCGGGTTTTTGTTGCTCGATGTTGTTGGAAAAATAATTGAATAAATGCCATTTGGCTGTTCCAAATCGAGCATGACTGGTCACCCTACCACCAAATTTATCGGATAACGACTTGGTGAATGAAATTGCATCCCCTTCTACAACCAGGTCAAAGTCGAGGTTCTCATACCCTAGAATTAAATCGCGCACGAATCCACCTACGATAAAAATTGCAGTATGTTGTAGTTGAGCCTGTCGTGCGATTTTCTTGAGCAAATCTAATATGTTGGTTGGTAGAGACTCTTCCAGTCTGGATGAGAAATTTAACCTTTCCTCAAAATTTGCTCTCATGCGCAGTGTTTTTAATAAATCCGTGCGGGTTACGATTCCAATTATCTGCTCATCACTAGGATCAACTACCGGTATTTGTCCCCATCCAGATTCAGTCATCAAATCCATAAGTGTTTCTATTGAGTTTTCCGGATAAACAGTATAATCTCCAGCATTCATAAGTTTATCTACAGTAAGATCTAATTTGTGAGCAATTGCTCTGTCCACAGCTCTGCGTGTTAATAATCCAATTACCCTCCCATCTCTCACGACTGGAAAACCTTCATAACCAAATCTCTTCATGCGCTCAGCAGCCAATTCTACTGACGATTCCGGCGACAATAATTGCGGTTCCAAGGACATAATTTGAGCCACGGATAATGATGGTTTAATCCTTTCTTTGAAGTTTTGAACTAACTCATCACATAATTCCGAAAGCTCACGATCACGCACTAAGCAAGCTGCCGCCCTTTCGTGTCCCCCGCCACCATATTCCGTCAGGATTTTTGATACGTTTATATTGTCGACGGTTGATCTTCCAATTATCTGAATTCCGCCTCGAGTAATCGCAAGTAAAAATAATGCATCCGGATCTAGGAGATCCTGCATTTTATGAGCTATACTCGATAATTCCTCTTCCAAATCTTTTGCATCTCCACATGCAACAATAATCGAAAATCCCTCAATATTGTAGTTCTTAGCTTTATCACATAATTGATCGAATAATTGCTGTTGTCCTTGAGACAATGGTAAATTTAGAAATCGGGAAACTATTTGAAGATCAGCACCCTTTTCCAGTAAATATGCAGCAGCCAGCAAATCTCGTTGTGTGGTTCTTGAGTATGTAAGTGAGCCTGTATCTTCATAAATTCCAAGAAGCATCAAAGTGGCTTGAATTGCGCTCATGATTCCATTTTGTTCCTGTAATTCTTCCACTAATAAGGTGCTAGTCGCCCCCGTCTCAACTGTTTTTACAACCCAATCTTCAAGCAAATTCTCCTTTTTGGGGTGATGATCAATTATCTGTACCCGAACATTGGGCTCTATCCCCTTAATACTTACCATGGACTGAGTATCCACAAGGGTTACTATTTCAACATTCTCAGCCAAAAAATCACGTGGATCTACAAAAGGGAATTCCATACCATATAATGTCAGGAAAGCCTTGACATTTCTATTAATTCGCCGCGGAAGTACAGGAATTGATCCTTCATGCAGGAGCTGAGCTCCTAACAATGAAGCTAAAGCGTCAAAATCCGCTTGTTCGTGAGTAAGAATAATATGCATATCTGATGATATAAATTTCTATCAATATTGAATAAAATCCATTTTAATTTATGAAATAAAACATCAAATTCTTTTAAATAATTTCACAATTGGATTCGTTCCATAATTGTAAACCACAAACATGATCAGAAAAAAGGAATACCTTTGGCTATGGCGTGATTATGATTCATTCCTTTATAATGTTGCCATATTAATAAATCAGGATAATCAAGAAATGAATGTAAAGATTTCGGTTTTTGGAAGTTCATTACCTAAACCCAGTGAACCAGCCTACCAAGAGGGTTTGCTATTAGGGCGATTGCTTGGTAAACGCGGGTTCACTGTCCTCACCGGCGGCTATATGGGAACGATGGAAGCAGTTTCAAAAGGAGCAGCTGAAAATGGTGCGCATGTTATCGGCGTGACCTGTGATGAAATCGAGTCCTACCGTCCTGTTAAACCAAATCACTGGGTTCAAGAAGAGATCCGGCGGCAATATCTTAGAGAAAGGATATTTGTCTTAATTAATAAATGTAATATTGCTTTAGCGCTCAATGGAGGTATAGGGACTTTAAACGAAGTAATCTCACTGTGGAATAATATGATTATTAAAGCTTTGCCCTCCCGTCCTTTAATCCTGATAGGTTCCAGCTGGTTCGACGCCATACACAATTTATATACGTGCATGGATGACTTTATACCCAAAGAACATCGCAAATTAATTTCTTTTGCAGAAGATTCAGGCCAGACTTTGAATATTATTGATGAGCACATTTATGATTATTGCCAAGATTAATACAATTAAAATTAGATAGTACCAGTGCCAGCGATCCAACCCGATTTCCTAAAAAAGCAATCTGAAGAACTCGTCCAGTACTTTAATATTCCCGAAAAATTCGTAGTTAAGTACTTGGATTTCCTAGAAACTTTTGCAGATAGATCGAGGAGATCAGGAATAGCAGGCAGACCCGCTTCAAAGATACATTCATTTCAGGTCAAGGCCCCTGTACTTAAGCAAGTTGTAAAAGACCTCATGCCAAAAATTGAGGATAATCCTGAGATAACTTTGCAAATATGTGATAGGTTATGGAAACAGCCCAACCTAGAATGCCGGCAATTATGCGCTCACCTACTTGGAGCGGTGAGAATTAACTCTCCAGAAAAAATAACAAATAGACTGGAAATATATATTGATAAGAATACAGAAGAAATCCTTGTTGACATGCTTGTGATCCATGGATTATCTTCTTTCAGGGAACAATACCCCGACGAATTTCTTAGACTAATCGAAGAATGGATTTCAAGTGATGATCCATTTTACAAAAAATCCGCAATTCGTATTTTAATTCCATTGGTAGAACAACAGGGTACCAAAACACTCCCAAGAATTTATAACTTGATTCAACCATTGGTTCGTAACCATACATTAGAAATTTACACTGACTTATTAGAGCTTATCGAAGCACTTATTAAATACTCCCCACAGGAAACATTCTTTTACTTAAAAAGGTTTTTAAACCTAAGCGATAGCCAAGACACAGCAATGTTAATCAGAAGTAGCCTAAAGAATTTTCCACCTGAAATACAGAATGAATTACGTAAAGATTTACGCAAACATAGAGCAGGTGAAAACAAATAACTGTGCATAAAGAAGACTTGTCTTGTCTCAATACTTCTCATTTGGTATAATCTGTTTACTTTGACTAGTCCTTTTTGATGGTTTATCAGCGTTCGAATTCAGATCGACTATCAAACTGGAGACCTGCTAGTAAAAGAAATGGAGTTTATGCAGAATGTCATGACTATAGATAAAGCTACAAAAACAAAAATAATGCAGGAATATGCAAGGCACGAAAACGACACCGGATCCCCAGAGGTTCAGGTTGCTATCCTTACAAAAAGGATTTCATATTTAACCGACCATCTGCGAATTAATGAACATGATGAATCATCACGAAGAGGCTTGTTAAAAATGGTGGGGCGTCGGCGCAGTTTATTGTCTTACCTTCGAAGAAAAGACTTTGAAAGATACGTAGCATTAACTGACCGTTTAAACATTCGGCGAAAATAAATATTCCACTCAGAGTAGATGGATTAAAGTCAACCATCTACTTTTTTTTCGCTGATGTAGTTAATAAACGGATTAAAAATAATTTCCTCTGGAAGAAAAAAGGACCAAATTAATGAACAATACCGGGGGAGAATAAGAAGAGCATCAAATGGGATTCGCCAGCCATTTGATTATTTATCTTGATATTTAATTAAAAAAGATCCAAATCATAATATGATTTTTTTAAAATACAAATTATTATTTAAGGAAACAATCTAGAACAATTCTTCGCAGGTTAGGTATTGAAAGGTGAGAATAATTTCTTTATTCTCAGGTTTCAGGACCTGACCATGCGGGGATTAAAATAGGAGCAAAAATGAAACAAGAAGCATATACTTATAAATCTGAATTGGAAGATCAAACCCTTATATTTGAAACTGGAAAACTGGCTGGGTTAGCAGGAGGAGCTGTAACACTCAGAACTGGTGACACTATGGTATTTGCAACGGCGACAATGAGCGCAAATATCAGACCTGGAATTGATTTTTTACCACTAACGGTTGATTTTGAAGAGCGTATGTACGCAGGAGGTCGAATACCAGGTTCATTTTTCAGGCGGGAAGGTCGCCCAGGAGAAGAGGCTATTCTCACAGCAAGATTGACTGACCGGCCGCTGCGACCACTTTTTCCTAAAGATCTACGAAATGACATCCAGGTCATTTTATATTCTTATTCGACTGATGGAAATACACCCATGGATATTTTGGCGGTCAATGCTGCTTCCTCGGCGTTGGCCATCTCGGATATTCCCTGGAATGGACCGGTTGGAGCCGTAAGAATTGGTCATGTGGATGGCAAATTTGTCGTCAACCCTACTTTTGACAAATTAGAAAGCTCTGATATAGACCTTCGTCTTGCAGGCACCCAAGATGCGGTGTTAATGGTTGAATGCGGCGCTAAAGAGGTAAGCGAAGATTTAATCATTGATGCATTGAGAATAGGTCAATCAGCCATCCAACCAATCATTGATACTCAAATAAGAATGGCGAATGAGCTCGGGAAAAAGAAGCGTGAATATCTAAGCCAAACACCAGATGAAAGATTTTTCACCCCGGAGGTCGAATCCCATGTGGTCAGTTCATTGGGTAACATTTTAAATAGACCTTACGAAAAAACCGAATTATACAATTCCATTGATTTATTACGGGACGAGACTCTCTCAAAACTCACCAGTGAAGATGAAGAAGATAAAGTTGCCCAGGTTAAGACTGAATTCGATGAAATATTGAAGAAAGTAATTAGAAGAAGAATTTTAGAAACAGGAAAACGACCAGATGGACGTTCTCCTGAGGAAATCCGTCCAATATGGTGTGAGGTGGATGTAAGTCCAAGAGCGCACGGATCAGGATTATTTACAAGAGGTGAAACCCAGGTCCTGACACTCGCAACACTTGGAACCCCACGTGAAGCCCAAGAACTCGATAATCTCACCCCTTCAGATACAAAAAGATATATCCATCACTATAATTTTCCACCTTTCTCCACAGGTGAAGTAAGACCTCTTCGGGGTACATCCAGAAGGGATATTGGTCACGGCGCCCTTGCTGAACGTGCACTTCTTCCAGTGATACCGGCTGAATCAGAATTCCCATATACCCTCAGGTTAGTATCCGAAGTGCTATCCTCCAATGGTTCGTCATCAATGGCATCTGTATGTGGGTCCACACTTGCTCTCATGGATACGGGTGTACCGATTAAATCACCGGTTGCCGGAATTGCGATGGGATTAATAATGGAAGGAGAGAGCTACAGGATACTCACTGATATTTTAGGTATGGAAGATCACCTTGGAGATATGGATTTCAAAGTTGCTGGAACCAGAGAAGGCATAACTGCCCTACAGATGGACATAAAAATCTCCGGAATTACATCCGAACTGATGTCCCAGGCTCTTCATCGCGCAAAAGATGCTCGTTTTTTCGTTCTGGATAGAATGAGTGAGGTAATCTCCAGACCAAACCCAGAATTAAAATCACATGTGCCGCGAATAACGGTTGTCAACATTCCTGTCGATAAGATTGGTGCAGTAATCGGTCCGGGAGGAAAGACAATTCGGAGTCTCCAGGATGAAACAGGTACAAAAATCGATATCGATGAAGATGGAACTGTTTTTATATCTGCAACAGATGGCGAAAGCGCACAAAACGCACACGAAAAAATTGAGGCTCTAACTGAATCCGCTGTGATTGGAAGAATTTATACCGGCAAGGTTGTAAGAGTAGTTGATTTTGGAGCTTTCGTGGAAATAATTCCCCATGTCGAAGGGCTTGTCCATATTTCCCAACTGGACTCGCAACGAGTTGAGAAAGTAGAAGATGTCGTACGGGAAGGCGACGAAATAACAGTTATGGTGACTGACATCGATTCCCAAGGGCGAATCCGTTTATCCAGGCAGGCGGTACTTGAAGGTTGGACTGCTGAAGAAGCATCTGAGCGGGATCGAATAAGAGGCGGCAACAGGAAGTCAGGTCAGACCAGACGCCGAAACGACCGCAGGAGTTCGAATAGAAAACGGTAAATATATATATCTTGATCACAAAATTACTGTTGAACGCAGCCTGAACCAAAGGAGCTATACGTATGACAATAAATAAAATGGGAGTTCCAAGCGAATTCGACCTTGGAAACCACGGTTTGCGAAATCTCAACATGTCGTATTGGAATTTAACAACTGGTGCACTTCTCGAACGCATCGTCGCCAGAAGGGAGGGGGTATTGGCTCATGAGGGCGCAGTTGTCGTTCGTACAGGTTCGCACACAGGTAGGGCGCCAAATGATAAATTCATTGTAAAAGATAAAGTAACAGAGGACACAGTTTGGTGGGGAGACATAAACCGCCCTATGGACCCCACCTGCTTTGAACGATTACTGCATCACATGCGTGCGTATTTCCAAGGAAGAGATGTATTTATCCAGGATACAAACGCCGGCGCAAACCCGAAATACCGGATTCAAATTCGGGTAATAACAGAAACAGCTTGGCACAGTTTGTTCGCTCGTAACCTTTTTGTTCGTCAGGATGTCAATTCGCTTGGAAATCATGTTCCGGAATATACAATCATGCATGCCCCTGGATTTCATGCTAACCCCGAAGAAGACGGTACTAATTCCGAAGTATTTGTTGTTCTGAATTTAGATCAAAAAATTATCCTTATTGGCGGAACCAGTTACGCTGGTGAGATAAAAAAATCAATATTTTCAGTCTTAAATTACATTCTGCCCCCACAGGGAGTGCTTCCCATGCACTGCTCCGCAAATGTAGACAAATTCGGGGATGTGGCACTTTTCTTCGGTTTATCAGGCACTGGTAAGACCACCCTTTCTTCAGATCCTGAACGATCACTTATCGGAGATGACGAACATGGATGGAATGCTGAAGGGATTTTCAACTTTGAAGGCGGTTGTTATGCAAAGACAATAAATTTAAGCCAGGATTTGGAGCCTTTAATCTGGGGAGCAACCCGTCACTTTGGAACAATACTCGAAAACGTTACAATCAACCAATATTCAAGGCGGATCGATTTTAATGATTCGAGCCTCACGGAAAATACCCGAGCAGCGTATCCAATTGGATTTTTAGCAAACAGTGTCAACACCGGATTAGGAAAGCACCCATCGCACATATTTTTCCTGTCCGCAGATGCTTTTGGGGTAATGCCCCCCATCGCCCGACTTAGCCCCGAACAGGCAATGTATTACTTTCTATCTGGGTATACCTCAAAATTAGCAGGTACGGAAAAAGGTATTACCGAACCCAAGGCAACCTTCTCCGCCTGCTTTGGGGCTCCATTCCTTCCCTTGCATCCATCAATTTATGCGGATTTACTGGGTAAAAAAATTGAAAAGCACAATTCTCAAGTCTGGTTGATTAACACCGGTT
>JBJYWI010000148.1:0-2030 GCA_046259385.1 Anaerolineales bacterium | reverse complement strand
GATTGGTGATAAAATCAGTGGCAGGGGTATTTGGTAAAACTGGCTGGCGGATAACGATAAATTACAATGACAAAGACTCAATCGCTCATTTTTCAGATTCAGCCTCAACTTGTTCTGATGTTGAAGCTGAGTTGCTATACGTTGGAGTTATCGGTAACGTTCAGGCTCATGGATGACCGCCTTTCGCCATCCCAAGCAGCCGGATGTTGTGAGCCAAGCATTACCTTAAAAGCATAAGAGCAATTATTGCCAGTACAAGGACTATCGGAGCAGAAAGATACCTTATCAATATCCCAATGTTTC
This sequence comes from Anaerolineales bacterium, assembly GCA_046259385.1. Lineage (GTDB taxonomy): Bacteria > Chloroflexota > Anaerolineae > Anaerolineales > UBA4823 > CAVWDI01. Next base: position 1,727 of record JBJYWI010000148.1, on the reverse strand, counting down.
TTTCTTGTCTTTCTTCCTTATTCTCAATCCATCCAGTTTCTTCATTCTCTGTGGGTATGATTCCTTCAGACCATTTTCCAAAAAATTGACCCGCTCTTCCAACACCAAAACCACCGATGTAAGTTGTTCCTGGCTCGGTTTTTCCTCTGCCACCTCTTAAACCTGAAAACAACCATCTTACTGAAAGAGGGAACACAAAACCAAATAGTGCTCCAAACATCGGTATTAAAATCCATGAAGAAGGACCAACGTTTTTTCCAAAATAGCAGTACCCTATTGATACCACCAGTCCTGCTATGGAACCGTATATTGGCCTTATTAAGCCAACGATCGTAGCAATAAAAAATATTGCAACAATGATGTCACTCATTTTACCTCACAACGCTGCGCTGTGGGGAGGAGAGGTACGAGACGTCCCACACAAGCGGGAGGTTATGTGCTCATTTTTTCAATAGACTTATCAAATCGGCTCAACACTTTTATTATTGAGTTCGGCCCTAAAGCCAAATACACACCTAAGAGGAAACGGACAGATTGGCTAACAAGGAGAACAATATAATTCGGTTTTTGTTGTAAGTGTTTAGGGATATCAGAACTTAGAATTGTGTATTCAATGATCTGACCAGCGATATGGATTAATGCAGGCAAAGCAAAAATGGCGACGTAAATACCAATAACCCTCAATGCACCTTTTTGGAAACTTTCTGGTATATCGACTTTCTCAATCAAATTGTTATCAAAACGAAATAAAAGTTTTGATATATTCTCGCCTTTAAATATAAGGATTAGCCCCGAAATAATATAAATAAAAATTCCAAAATATAGGGTCCAGTTGCTAAATCCACTTAAGCTATTCATACCTATTGAAGATACAATCGAAGAAAGACCAAGCACGAAAATATAAATGCCCAGAATTTTTAAAGCAATTGTTACAATCTCATTCTTATTCATAAATTTATCCACATAACGCCTTTTGTCAGTGGGCGCATGGTCCTCGCGCTCCACTGAACACAAACGTTGGGGCTCACCCTTTATTTCGCATTCTTTGAAATTCCAAATGAATAGGATTCAAGAGGAAATTGTTCTCCATTCTCGTGAGTAAGTGAACCGCTTTTTTCTTTAAAGTTATACAATAAATCTTGTGCCAGCGCTATAGCCAAACAGAGTGACTGAAATGAGTCGTTTCCATGTTCGTCGTGGAGGTGCTTGAAGAGAGGCCGGACAGCAACTGGGCATGCCCATTCTTCTGGATTATCGCCACATCGATAAGGTGTACCTATTTCGACAGTGATCTCGAAGCGATCCTCTCCTGGGCGCTGACCAAAAACAGTAACATGTGCAATTATGTTATCCAAGTTTTACGCCCCAATATTATATATTATGTAGCTGGCTAATTTTTACACCACAGCCTTTAGACAGCTTAATCCTTGCCCATATTAGGCTGTAAACCGGCCTCTACCCTACCAATTGGCCTATCCATCCAAAATTAAATCAAATTCCTTCGAATTTTACAATGCTAAGCACTATAAACATTTTTTAGGGTAATCTATCTGTTTGGCTACTTTAGCAACTAATTATCACGTTTATGTGGAAAATCTGCATAATCTGGAGCACTTTAAGTTTTTGCAGAATATATTTACGCTAACATCCACAATAAAGGGATCCGTTGTTGGTTTGCCTCTGAGGACGTGAAGATTGGTGATAAAATCAGCGGCAGGGGTATTTGG
>JBJYWI010000147.1:0-4488 GCA_046259385.1 Anaerolineales bacterium | reverse complement strand
ATCAGAGTAAAAACGTAAAGTCAATTGTCTGACAAATAATTTAAGAATTCAACACTCATATTTCTATTGATATACTTGGTGTCTGTGAATAACTCCGGAAAAAGTTCATTCTGAGAAAACAAAATCCAGACAATGGAAACCGCAAGAATCGGGTGGCATTTAAATAGCAAGTAAGTAATATGGTTGGAAAACCTTTTTATACAGGATTAGGATCATGTCTACAACCCGATTAGATTTCTTACAGCTGAGCCAGGACTACCAGCTTATTGAGAAGGCTTTGTTGTACCTTGATGGAGAATTCAAGCGTCAGCCGACGTTGGAGGAAGTTGCCAATAGCGTAGGGTACAGCCCGCACCATTTCCAGCGAGTTTTCACACGGTGGGTTGGTATAAGCCCCAAGCGATTTCTGCAATATATTACAAAACAGCATGCAATGCGCATGTTAGACGATTCGCGCCGGGTTTTAGAAACTGCATTCCAGAGCGGTTTGTCCGGACCAGGAAGGCTGCATGACCTGTTTGTTACCTGTGAGGCGGTTACGCCAGGACAGTACAAAACCAAAGGTTTGGATTTGATAATTGAATATGGATTTTACCCGACACCATTTGGAGAATGCCTGGTTGCTTCAACCGATAAGGGCATCTGTCATCTGGCGTTTGTCGAGACAGGCAAGCGCTTGAACAGCATTCAGGATTTAACCAGAAGCTGGTCAAATGCAAAATTGATCGAAAAACCAGGAGCGCTTACAGAACAGATGGAAAGCCTGTATGGATATGAAATCCCGGAAAAAGGACCGGCTGTCCGCCTGCATCTTTATGGGACGAACTTCCAGATCAAGGTTTGGGAAGCCTTATTAAAGATACCCCCCGGTTGCCTGCTGTCTTATAATGATATCGGGGAAGCAGTAGGGAGTCCGCATGCTTCTCGGGCTGTCGGCGGCGCGCTTGCCCGCAATCCGGTCGCTTTAATTATTCCTTGCCACCGGGTGATCCAGAGCATGGGTTCATTTGGAGGTTACCGCTGGGGCACTGCCCGTAAAAAAGCCATGCTTGGATGGGAAATGGCGAGAACTTGAGTATGAAGACAAGAATCTGGGTTGGTTTGATCACGCTTTATCTCGTCTGGGGCGGAACATATCTGGCAATTCGATTCGCGATTGAGACAATGCCTCCTTTCCTGATGGCAGGCAGCCGTTTTTTCCTGGCAGGGCTGTTGTTTTACAGTATAAGCCGCTTACGCGGTGCAACCAGGCCAACCAGTTCTGAATGGAAGGCAGCCGCGATTATCGGACTGCTGTTGATCACGGTAGCCAATGGCTGCTTAACCCTTGCGGAAAAAAGGGTAGCCTCTGGTGTGGCTTCCCTTGTTATCGCAACAGTACCCTTCTGGATGATCCTGATCGATGCTATTCTGGTCGGGTCATTCCGTCTCAGTCTTTTGGAATTAGCAGGTTTGCTGACTGGTTTTGTGGGAATCGTTTTCTTAATCGGTCCAGCCCTGGTTGATCTTAAATCTGAGAGTCTCAACCTTACAGGATTGGCTTTATTGTTGGGTTCAGCCATATCGATAGCTGTTGGGGCAATATATAATCGTGAAGCCGGCCTACCGGAATCAAACCAGCTTGCGGCGGGGATGGAGTTGTTAGGTGGTGCTTCAGCGATGCTGTTGATCGGATTGCTGCTTGGGGAGGTCGGCGAATTAAATCTGGCAGCAGTCAGCTCGCGTTCCTGGACCGCATATATTTACCTGCTGCTGTTTGGCTCCATCACCGGTTACGGCACCTTCATCTGGCTGCTGCGGGTGGCGCCAACCCCGCTCGTTTCTACATATGCCTATGTCAACCCTTTGGTAGCGTTGTTACTGGGCACTATGATAGGCAGAGAGCCGCTTAATGCGCGCATCATAATATCCGCGGCGGCGATTATTGGATCGATTTTTCTAATTAATCTTGGCCGTGCAAGGGCGTCAAAAGCCAGCCTGGAAATCACGGCTCCCCTTCCTGCTGAAGATTAGGAATAGGGAGAATTACTGCTGGTGAGTCTGAACAATCGCCTGGATGATGCCGGCTTCCCATACAAGGTTGAATGCAGAAACAACCCCAGGGTCGTACTGGCGACCGCTGCAGCGCTGGATTTCCTGATAAGCATCTTGAGTGCTGTGAGCGGGGCTGTATGGACGCTCGGTAATCATCGCATCAAAACCGTCCGTAAGCGCTACGATCCTGGCGCCGTGCGGTATCGCTTCACCTTTTAAACCATCCGGGTAGCCTGAACCGTCCCAGTGTTCGTGGTGGTGTTTTATGATCTCAACCGCACCGGAAAGGTAGGGGATATCCAATATCATCTCTGATCCAATTCCGGGATGCTTTCGAATTTCCCTGATTTCAGTTTCATCCAATGCTTCCTTTTTTGTTAGGATGCTTTCCCGGATGTGTATTTTCCCGATGTCATGCAGGATTGCGCCATAACAGAGCGTTTCAAGCTGGGTTTCACTCATGCCAAGTTGTTTCCCTACAGCAAGTGAATAATCTGTTACCCGTTCGATATGCCCTCCAGTGTAACGGTCGCGCAATTCAATTGCCTTGGCAAGGGCAGTCAGGCTGGCCTGGTAAGCCTGTTTTAGCTGCGCCATTTCGAGCTGACGGGTGCGCCTGACCCGTGCGCGCACTGTAGTAAGGAGTTCATTTTGAGAAACCGGCTTAATCAGGTAATCCTCGGCTCCCATGTCCTTACCGGCGATGACATCCACTGTCTCAGCCCGGGCAGTCAGGAATACAAAGGGGATCGTTATCCAATCCGGAACGGAACGAACAGCGTTGAAGAACTCAAAACCATCCATTTCGGGCATGGCAATATCAGCCAGGATCAGGTCCGGTCTGGATGCTTCCATCTTTGAGAGGCCGTCTACCCCATCGCGGGCACTGACAACTGTGAAGCCTTCTAGGGTCAACATCTCCTCGAGCCCCTCACGCATCACATCGTTATCTTCAACAATTAATAACTTATCTGAACTCATCATACATCTAAAAATTTTGAAGCTGCGGGCAGACCACCTGCTGGTTCAGCATGAAGAACCGCATTCAGTATTGCGCTGGCGGCTACCTCAGCTGCGAATGCCTGAACAATGTTTGCATCCAACTGGATGTTCCCGATTGAGAGAGCGAATATTGTATCGCCGTCAAACATGGTATGAGCAGGGCGAATCACACGCGCAAGTCCATCCTGGGCTGTCTGTGCCAGTTTATTGACCTGTTCCACGTTCAACTCGGCGTTGGTTGCCAGTACCCCAACAACAGTGTTTTTCGAAGAAAAATATTTAAAATTTTCCTTTCCGGCCTGGGAGCGCATTATTTCCAGCGTATTTGCAAAATAATCGGTCTGTTTCATACCAGCTGTTTTTTCATTTTTTAATCGCGCTCCTGCGAGAATCTGGTTCGTTTCTGGATCAATCACGTCTCCGAAAGCATTCACAGCGAAAATTGCGCCAAGCACCACACCTTCTCCCAAGTCGATGCTGGCGCATCCAATGCCTGATTTTACCGCCCATTCTATACCCAGCATCGTGCCTACTCTTGCTCCCATTCCAGCCCCTGCGTTTCCCTGACGGACTGGAAGCATTGAAGCGTTGAGGCATGCCTGGTAACCCATTTCACTATCTGGGCGGACGGCGCTTTCACCCAAGTCGAGATCAAACAGGATTGCAGCTGGCACAATCGGCACTCTGACAACGCCCGTATCAACTCCGATCCCATTTTCTTCAAGGTACCGCATCACCCCGCCTGCCGCATCAAGTCCGAATGCTGACCCACCTGACAGCAGGACTGCATGCGCTTTCTCGACTAGATGCATCGGTCGCAGCAGGTCCGTCTCGCGTGTTCCCGGAGCACCGCCGTGTTGATCCACCCCTGCTACCGCGCCTTCTTCACAAAGGATCACTGTGCATCCTGTTAGTGCATGCGGGTTGTCTGCATGCCCTACCTTAATACCCGGGACATCTGTAATGGAACCATCCAATTTCATGCGGTTTATTAAACCTTTTTATTAATTTTATCTCAATAAGGATTAAAACCTTGATGCAGGTAATCTGTATTCCATTTCATCTTTGTTAGTTTATTAACCCATACTCTCTATTCCCTTAAATCCAAGATTCACAAAATTCAAGCCCCTTAATGCGTTCAATTGACTTTCAATCCTTTTTCGGTATAATCTCCCCACACGGCCCCGTAGCTCAATTTGGCAGAGCAGTTGACTCTTAATCAATTGGTTGGAGGTTCGAGTCCTCTCGGGGTCACCAAAGCGGACCCATCCCGAACCAGCTTTAGTACCAATCGACCAGTTTCTTTCGATGCTTCGCTTTAAACAGCGACCAAAATTGGCAGCACTACCGATCGATTTGATGGTGTGGGGTGTCAGAACATGTGAGACAAAAAAGGGTGGAAAAATAGGAGAGACTTTTCGGCCAAAAAGAGGTTTTAAATACCAAGGAGTT
>JBJYWI010000146.1:0-4383 GCA_046259385.1 Anaerolineales bacterium | reverse complement strand
CTACTTTTTGGGATTTACCTTGCCAGTTGCGATCAAATCCCACCGGAGTCTGGATAACCTGATGCCAAATCCACACCCACACCTCTTCCAAGAGGCATCTTAGAACCAAATATTTACCTGAAAATCGAAAGCACTGGAAGGACCACCATCACCGCATTCCGGTCTGAGATGGGCCAGGGAATCCGGACTGCAATTGCAATGATCCTGGCAGAAGAACTTGATGCAGATTGGGATTCTATTATTATTGAGCAAGCACCTGCCGATCGTGCCTATGGTGACCAGTTCACAGGGGGTAGTCAAAGCATCTCGGGATCATATAGCGAACTGCGGGTTGCAGGAGCCGTTGTTCGCCAAATCTTGATCAATGCTGCAGCGGCCGTCTGGGAGGTTGATCCCGGAAGCTGCACCACCAACACGGGAACTGTGGTTCACCCGAACGGAGTTGCTACATTTTCCTACGGGGACCTGGTTGGGATTGCATCTCAATTGAAACTGCCTGGAAAGGGCGAATTTAACCTGAAGCAAGAGCAGGATTTTCGCATCATTGGCACAGATGTACACCATTGGGATGCCCCGGAGATTCTTACCGGAAAAGCTACTTATGGAATCGATGTAAAAATACCCGGGATGTTTTATGCCGCGGTTGCAAGGTGCCCGTATTTCAATGGATCAATCGGCGGGTTCGATGGGTCCAAGGCGCTTGAAATGAAAGGAGTTAAATCGGTTCAGGTCATCGAAAATTGGATCGCAGTGGTCGCAGACAACACCTGGGCAGCCATAAAGGGCCGGGATGCTCTGCAGGTTGATTGGGAAGGAATGGATAGCGGAATAAACAGCGCATCGATCCGTGCATCTCTGGCAGAACGCGCTCCACAGCCTGGCTCAGCAACTGGGGACCAGATGGATGCGGTATATGAATTCCCCTTCCAAGCCCATCTCACCATGGAACCCATGAACTGCACAGCCCACGTTCAAGGAGACACCTGCGAGATATGGGCACCTACCCAAAGTCCCCAGGATATCCAGAGGGCAGTTCAGAACGCATTAAATATATCGCCCGAAGCCGTATCCGTAAACGTAACCCTGATGGGTGGTGGATTTGGGCGGCGCCTTAAGACAGATTACGCTGTCGAAGCTGCGCAATTGTCTCAATCTCTGGGGGAACCTGTCCAGATAGTCTGGACCCGATCTGATGATATCCAGCATGATTTTTACCATCCCATGCATTACATTTATGTCCAGGGTGATTCCAAGGAGATCAACCAACCGAGTGTCCGTCCTGTTAAGGCGGGTCGTGACATTCCAATTGGCGATTGGCGCTCTGTAAACCATCACCCGGAGGCGTTTGCTCGCCAATCCTTTTTGGATGAAATGGCCTGGGGCCAAGGTATTGATCCGCTTGAGTTCCGCCGGGTTCTTTACGATGGTCGTGGCCTCGATGTTATTAATTTAGCTGCCAGTAAAGCCAATTGGGGAAGCTCATTACCAGACGGATGGGGGCGTGGTATTGCATACCATGAAACGTGGGGAACTCATGTTGCTCTCGTCTCCGAGGTAGAAATCACAGCTGATGCCATCCAAGTCCAAAAAGTGGTTTGTGCGGTTGATTGTGGAATCCCCATCAACCCGGATAATATCGCGGCCCAGATCGAGGGCAGCATCGCATTTGGTCTAACGGCAGCATTAAAGGGTGGGGTTACGGTTGATGAAGGTCGCATACAAGAATCTAATTTCCATGATTGTCCCATCCTGCAGATCAATGAAATGCCACTTGTCGAAGTTCACATCATACCGAGTGAAACGTTTCCCACCGGGGTCGGCGAAGCGGGTGTTCCTCCTATCGCTCCTGCGGTGGCAAATGCAGTTTTCAACGCAACCGGAGTCCGAGTCAGACACCTGCCGATCACGGTTGAGGATTTACGATAAAGGAATATATTTGGGGAAATCCACCCCCGAAAGTCGGGGTTCGATCGCAGACATACATTCTAATCCTTGTCTGCCGGCAACTTTATTTTCCCAGTTCAGCCATCTGCGTTTTGGCTCCCGCTTTAGCATTGACAGCGGTTTGCGAGGTGCCGCCGCCCGCCGGGTAGGCCTGGGTAAGGCCTCCGGCGATATTGGCAATTCCCAGGGCAAACAGCTCCTGGTTGGCGTTTGTCTCAGGGTCCCCGTGTCCTCGGAAAGCCCGGGCGGCTGCAGATGACTCAGTGAAAGACATCAGCGCGATGCCGACCGCTGGTAACCATAAACTGCGCACCATCGAAAGGTCGGGTAGTGACAAAGAGGGTAGCCCTGCTGGAATATCACCAATAAGAGAGATACCCAGCGCAGTGATATCGAAGGCAGCTGAAACACCGATCCCCAGGGCGACAGCTACCAGCGCTGCCGGAATATCTGGGGCGAAACGCCAAGCCGGCAACGGCATCGCGATATGTTGAAATCTGGGCTGTATAGCGGTTTTTAACGATCTAACTAAGGTACTGTGCGCCAGCCTGCAGCTCATTGCGATGATAACACAACACGCCAAGAAACCAGTCAGCCCAATTCTGCATGATTTGGATCCGGTGGTTGGTTGCTCCCTGTAGCTGCACCTGCGCTATTCTACTGGCCTGATCAAGTTGTCCTGTATTGAGGTAGATAAAAGCCAGTGATCTTAAGAGAAGCAAGGCATGGGCATCTGTCTTATCGCCGCAGGACTCGTATTCAGCAAGTAGCAACCGCTCAGCTTCCAACGCCTGGTCGCTGGCCTGCATGGACATGCCCAGGAAAAGCATCGCTCCGCCGCGCACGAACGTCCACGATGGGGGCAGGAGCGCTAACACTTGCTGGCAAAATTCGATTGCCATTATTGGCTGGTTGTTGAAATATGCCTGCTGAGCTCTTAACACCAGGATTTGCCCACGCAGAAATTGCAGCTCATCCGCGGGTAACGAGGCGCCTCCACCTGCCTCCAACAGCTCTTCTATTTGCTGGAGTACCTGTGCTTGCAGGTCAAGCCTCCATGAGAACTGCAGCGCCCAGGCCCGGATCATCATCAGCCCCGGTTGTCCCTGGATCATTTCTTCCGGCAGCAATTTCAGCCAACGCTCCAGGGAAAGCCGATCTTCACGATTGATCACATCGCGAATTCCGGCAATCATCAGGCGCGCAGCCAGATCAAGGTCGCCGGCTTTCAGGGCATGATGCAAAGCTTCATCGAGCAGACTCTGTTCATCGAACCAGGCAGAGGCCTGGCGATGCAAGTTGGCGATCTGGTCAGGCGTCATCTCGGCGGACAATCGCTGCTGCAGCAACTCCTGGAACAAATGATGATAACGATACCATTCCCGACGGTTGTCCAGGGGTATGATGAACAGTTCGGAGCGTTCTACCCAATCCAAGCAGGCGCGCACATTCCAGGCGAAATCGATCTCCCCAATGACGGTTGCGCACAGTGAAGCGCAGAAGCGATCCAGGATCGATGTCTTCAATAGGAAAGCGTGGATTGCTGGAAATAGTTGGGTCAGCACTTCATCTGCCAAGTATGAGGTAATGTTTGTGTTTTCGTTGGATAAAGCAGATAAAACGGATTCCCGGCTAACTTCGGAACGTTATGAAAGGCTAGCCAGGTGCAGACCAGCAGGCCAGCCTTCAAAGCGCTCTTCTAGAAGTGGCAGGATGTTTAGATTCGGTTGGCCAACATGAACTTGATTAATATAGGCAGCAGTCTCCTCAAGTGTAAAGCGCAGGTCACGGGTGCGTATCTCGCTGAGCATCCCCTTGGCACGCATTCTGTCGAGTGGTATTGGCGGACTGATGCGTGAGATCAGCACCAAATGCAGGGGTTTTGGCCAGTGGCGTACTAATTCACCGAATAGATTGTGGATCTCTACATTGCGGATGTTGTGGTAGTCATCCAGAACGAGAATAACTTCTCCGGGAAGCTTTGCGAGATCATTACTGATCGTGGTGTATAGGACAGTCAGAGACGGTTGCTGGCGCGCCTGGAGTAACGCCAGGGTTTCCTCGCAGGCTTCGTTGAAATTCTTGCGCAGTGCGGCAATAAAGTAGCGAAAAAAGATGTTGAGATCGCTGTCGTTTTCATCCAAGGAAAGCCACGCTGCAGGCAAGCAAGCTGCCTTCTCACCCTGGTCGGCAGCCAAATACTCAAGCCAGGTGCCTACAATGGTGGATTTACCAAATCCAGCCGGAGCAGTGACCAGGATGAGCTGGCGGTTAATATCGTGGTTGAGCCACTCCAAAAGCCTCGTACGTGTTATCAGGTCTTTTGGCAGGCGCGGTCGGTGCAGTTTGGTTTGGAGGAGGAGGGAAGGTTCTGAAACTGAAGACGACATGTGAACTGCCTAGAAATAAAATGTGCAAATCCTGGCAGATTATACCAAT
>JBJYWI010000145.1:0-2358 GCA_046259385.1 Anaerolineales bacterium | reverse complement strand
ATTCCTATGTCGTTACCGGGCTTTGTGGCAGCAGCGGCATTTTCATTTATGACCTCCTATAATGAATTCCTGTTTGCGCGGTTCTTGACCCAATCAATATCATCCCAGACAGGTCCTGTTATTATCGCTGCAATTGCTGGAAATCCAGATGCCAGTTACTCCTTGATCTCTGTTGCGATGACTCTTGGCCTGATACCGCCTTTGATTCTTGCCTTGATGCTTCGCAAGTGGCTAACAGAAGGGCTTTCTACTTCGGTCACATTTCATTAAGACTTTATAACAATACATAATTTTTACAGGAGATGGATTCTGATGACCAGCGCAGAGCATAATGATCAGGTACGCACTTCCATCGGAGAGATAACGCTTCCTACGTATAGACTTACAGGTGAAAATCCAAACCCGGTATTTCATTCTCAATATGGTGTTGCACATATCTACCCGTACACATTACAGGATGAAATCTCTTCCCAGCCGACTGAAGTTAATTACCGCACTCTGGTTATTGAAAATAAATACCTGCATTTGGTAGTGCTTCCGGAACTGGGCGGCAGGGTCTATTCAGTATTTGACAAAATTTCTAATAAAGAGGTGTTTTATCGGAATCCCGTCATAAAATTTTCCCCTCTTGCAATACGGGGAGCATTCTTTTCAGGAGGGGTTGAATTCAGTTTTCCTGTGGCGCATGCACCAACAACAGCCGAACCCGTTAATTGGGATATCCAGAATTATACGGATGGAAGCGGTTCGATATTCATAGGCGGCCAAGAACATATCTCAGGCATGCGTTGGATAATCAAACTCAGCCTGTTTCCTGATCGCTGCGCATTTGCTCAGGATGTATACCTCTATAACCCAACCCCAATACCAGGCCGTTACCATTATTGGACAAATGCTTCATTGGATTCGGATAATAACACAGAGTTCATTTATCCACTGCAGAGGGTGCGCTCCTACGAGTTTGCAGGAACTGCATCCTGGCCGATCGCCCGGTTGGACTTGATCAGCAATGAGCCAGGTCTGCCAGGCATGGAGGGGGTTCCTATGTGGCCAGCAGAAAGGATCCACGAGCCACTAAATTTTAGGTGGGAAAAAGACATGCTGGCACAAGTATCCATTTTTGGTCGGAATGTGACCTGGAATTTTTTTGGCATCTGGCAGCATACTTCCGATACAGGTTACGCTCATTTTGCAAAATGGCAGGACGTGTCTGGCATGAAATTGTGGTCATGGGGAAAATCAGAAGTCGGTATTGTCAACCAATCCGCGTTGATGGATGATGGGTCATTGTATGCAGAGACACAGTGCGGTGCTTTGGAAACGCAGCTAGATTTTGATTTCCTACTGCCTGGAGAAAGCAGGACCTGGCGAGAATGGTGGCTTCCGTTGCGTGGAATCGGTGGTCTTACCTGCGCCAGCGAATATGCCGGGGCAAGAATACACCTAGAACAGGCGCAAGATTTATCAAAAACAAAATTGAGCCTTGCTGTGTGTCCAAGCAGTCTATTTGAAGATGCGGCAATAAGATTATCGATTCCGGATAAGCTGCTGCTTGATAAAAAGTTGACAATCTCACCTGACCAACCCTGGTCTGACTTTGTGTCTGTTGATAGGGCTGTACTGCGCGACAATCCAATAACACTTGAAATAATTGGCAGTGACGGTCGAGAGATATTGAATTACACGCATAACCGCAAATCAAATTCAATTGAATTTGTTGAACAGGATGATGAAGCGGTTGCGATAACCGCTGAAGATAACTACAAACTTGGTTTGAAGCATGAGAATTTTGACAATCGTGCACAGGCATTATCCAGTTACGCAAAAGCATTGGATTTGGATGAAGAATTTGGTCCTGCCCATTTTAAACTCGGTTTGATGTTAATCAGGAGTGCTGATTTCTTAAGAGCGGAGAATCATTTGAAACAGGCAGCTGAACTTGGCATAACATCAGCTTGGTATTATCGAGGTCTAATCGCAAATTATATGGGGGATTTGGTTAATGCAAAAAGTTTTTTTGAAAGTGTACCGGATGACGATGGTTTATTTCCTGCTGCAGTACGCGGAATTGCCAGTATTGAGATGCGGATGAAACAGTATGAGAATGTGGTTAGATTGTTTAGTCAATTTTCTGGGACAGCGGGGAAAGGAATTCAATCCAAAATTATGTTAGGAATTGTTTACCTTCGATTAGGCGGTGATCAGAAAGCGGAGGAATTATTTCAAAAGGTGCTTGATAGAGATCCTTTGAACTTGTCGGCTTTGCGAGAATTATCGAATTTAAAATCAGGAAATCATACCGGGATCCTGGATAAATTTCACAGGCTGCTGCAGGGAGCTGTTCTGTTTTTGCAGCAG
>JBJYWI010000144.1:0-3989 GCA_046259385.1 Anaerolineales bacterium | reverse complement strand
CTGGAAGGATATTATTGACAATTATGAGCTTCGAATTCTTGAGGATCCATTCCATGAGCAGGACATGGAAAATTGGTTTCAACTGACCAATTCGCAAAATAAGTGTCGTGTAATTGGAGACAACTTCTATTCATCAGATTTCAAGAGGATCGAAGAAGGTGCAGCAAAAAAATATTCGGACGGTGTCATTATTAAACCCAACCAAGCAGGTACTGTCACGTCCGTAGAAAAGGCGATCGAAACAGCGAAAACCTCCGGGCAGGAAATCATTACTTCCCATCGATCTATCAGCACAGAATCAACCTTCCTTTCCACCCTCACCTGTAAAAATAATGTTGAATATATAAAAATTGGGCCTCTGATGACCGATTATTCATCTATAGTCAGGCTCAATGAAATCATCAGATACACAGAGGAACCGATATGCCACAAATAACCAAGATCAATACAGTCCGACACGCAAAGACTTATTACAGCATGGACCATCGATATGCTGGATCAATCGATGTCCCGTTGAGTGACCAAGGGATTCAAGATGCTCGTGATATGGCGAAACAATTATCGGAAATTAAGTTTGATGCGGTCATCACATCAACTCTGAATCGGACAATAAAAACTGCTGAGCTGTTGACCAGTAGGAATGGTCATTTCGAACAGAACGAATTATGCAATGAACGTAATTTTGGTGCGATGGAAGGTCTAACGTGGAATGAGGTGCAAAATCTAGATCCCCCGGTTCTATTTATAGAAGTTGGGAACGATTTACACTCGGTAAATCCACGAGGGGGAGAAGCATTTGAGGATGTTTGGCGGCGGGCAAGGAAATTTCACCGTTACTTGTTCAATGAACATAAAGGTTCAAATATTTTAATTGTCTCTCACGGCGTCTTCCTTCAATTATTCCATGGATTACTCCGGGGTCTAAGCTGCATTGAGTCACTCTCAAAACCATATCCATCCACGCTTGATCTCACAACATTTCACTTCTCAGATAATGATCTTGTTTTTGAGGAGACAATAAAATTTGCTAAGGTTGAAGAAAAGAGCTTTTAAACACTCCATTTGCTAAAAATGTATCCAATCCTTGGGTTCTTATCAGCGAGGATTAATTCTTGTTTAAAAATCTCAATGGGTATTAAATATCCTGGTTTCCAGTAGGATTTTTTCCTGTGAAACCAGGAATAATTGTTGATTTCTAAAAAGAGAAAAAATGTCATCAGGTAGCATAAACCAATTCAATCAAACTTTTTTTGCGTTTGGATTAATGACTGAGCCCCTTGATCCTCTCCTGGGCGAAAAGATTCGTGACCTGGGTGATAAATGCTACACATTCCCGCTCGAAGGGATTGGTTTTTTTTTCTATACCAGTCCTGAATATGTTGATTTGGCACAAACCGAAGAAATGGTATGGATAAGATTGGGTTTTGTCCATGATGGGCAGCACCTGGTATCAATGCAAGAAATTCTCAATTTGGGGTGGGCTGGAAGACAGGGCGTAAATGCCGAAAAGATTTCAGGTAGTGCAACACTCATCGGATTCCAGAAACACAAACCCAATTGTTTTATCTACTGTAATCTTATCTCTCCCCCGTTAATTTATTACTGGCGCAAAGATGGAAATTTGCTCGTCACTGATAATCTTCACTTAATGAAGAACCTGCTTCCTGAACCTCAATTAAATACGGACGTAGTTGCTCAACATTACATTTACCGTTATGTCTATGGTGAAGAATCTTATCTAAAAGGTGTAAAAAAACTTTTACCTGGCGAGCTGCTTTCCATGCAAGCAGAGAATTTTCGGGTTGATCTGGTTCGTGATCTACGGCAGATTACGAATCCCGCTGATCAAATACCTGTGACAGAAGAATCTATTGCCTGGTTCTACGATCAATTTAAACATGAAATTTCGATTCATCTGCAAGACAGATTAGAAAGATCTGGAACCACTTTATCCGGTGGTATTGACTCATCCCTTCTTCAATCTGCCATATTTGATTCTCAACCCACTGATTTCCAATTCCCCACGTACAGCTTTGTGATTGAATCATCGCATTTTGATTATGAGATCGAATATGCAAAGCAGGCATCTAAAAGGTTCAAGACAAAGCACCACTTTGTACCAGTATCTCAGCAGCAATTTGCAGAATATATTATTGAAAGCATTGATGTGCTTGGTCGTCCCATTTCATTTGATGGGACTGCATATTTTTGGGGGTTGCTAAAACATTTGTCAGCCAATGAAAAAAATATCAAATACTTATTCGATGGAACCCTGGCAGATGGCTTGCTTGGCAGTCCGAGGAGTATTTGGATTATCCAGGGTGATAAATACCGGAATTGGCCAATCCCAATTCTCGATTTACTCGGCCTTATCCTCAAACCTTTCAGCCAATCTAAATCTTATGGTGCACAGTCCGCGGCAAGAACATTGCGCGACCAAAATAATCTTGATTCGCCAGATTGTTATTTGAACAATGGCGACATGGGTACAAATTGGAATATCGTGAGGAATAGTTTTCCTCCCCAGGTGCTGTCAGATGCGCTGGCGGTAAATCGGAATATTGAAAAAAGATATCTGGGATCAGATTTTTTTGTTGAGCAGTTGAATGTTATTGGTTTATTGACTGGTTCAATTGAGCATACCGTGCTGCTGAGGCAGCTGGGGTTGTATGAGGGCATAGAGTTCATCTTTCCTTATAGTGACGAAGCAATCGTCGAGGCAGCTTTCTCATTCCGACCGCTCGAACGTTATACGTACCGAAATTATCCAAAACCTGTCCTGCGATTCGCACTCCAATCAAGAGCACCGTTAGATGTTATCAATCAACACAAAGGACAAAGCAGCCTGATGACGGAAAATGTATTTCCGTGGATGAGGGAAGGCAGCCTGAGAGATTTGGTGAAATCAATTGACCGGCCTCAATACATATCCAGCAGTAATTTTGATAAAATAATTAATCAACCTGATTGGTTAACCTGGAATTTACTCACGATGGACCTATTCTTGAAGAATGTGTTGAAGAATAATTAATTTAGATTGTGAGTATTCGTAACAGTGATATCTTACTTTTATTAACGAGATTTAGTTCTATATTCAACTTTGCCTGGGTGACAAATTGATGTCTTTATATAAAGTAGAAAGAATAATCTCATCATTTTTTGTGCTCGGTTTCATAAAAGAGCTTGCAGCTCCGAGTTTCGAAAGAAAAATTGATTCCCTTGGTGTTGAAATCAATAAATTCCGTGTTGAAAATTTTGGGTACTTTTTCTTCACCGCTCCTTTTTATGTCGATGTTGCAGAGAGCGGTGACATGGTCTGGATCAAAATTGGTTTTACCCATGATGGAGAAAAATTACTCACAACTGGTGACCTGCTGAAGAATGGTTGGCTGAATTTCGAAGGAGTAGAATACGATCGTTTTCAAGGGAGTGTTACGCTGATCGGGTTCAAAAAGCATCTCCCGAATTGTATGATCAGCAGCAATATCCTTTCTACCTCAATCATTAATTATTTTCATCAACAGGAGTCATTCCTGGTTACCGATAATTTGAGACTCATGGCGAGCCTGATCCAAAATCCAATCCTCAATGAGGAGATTCTTCCCATGCATCTTCTTTACAGGGCGGTGTATGGGAGGAGCACTTACTTGAAGGATGTTTACAAGTTAACAAGTGGTGAAGTATTGACCTGGAAGGCTGGCAATTTGTCGGTAAAGCTCGGAAGGGACATACGTTCAGTCCAGAGTAAAACTTCGCTGTTGCCTGTTACGGTTGATTCCGTCGCTCAATTTTTTGATCAATTTATTAGTTTGGTGGGTATTTACCTGAACAGTTTCCCGGGAAAATCTGCCACAATGCTTTCCGGGGGAGTTGACTCGACATTAATCCAGGCAGCGATCAATCAACAGCGTACTGGACTTTACGAATATCCAACCCTCAGCTACTACCTGGAGACGGAATGTTTTGATTATGAATACGAATACGCAAAG
>JBJYWI010000143.1:0-56004 GCA_046259385.1 Anaerolineales bacterium | reverse complement strand
CTTCTGTGGTTTGTGAGCAGAATGTTTACTCCCAATCGTGGTAGCTTTCGTAATTATATTGTTGAATGTCAAATTAATTATCAATATCGAGTTTAAAGTGCTAACGCGCACAACTTCCTAAAAGTTATGAGATATAGAAACATTCAATATTCAAATTTCGTTAATTTACTAAGGGCTTTTTTCCCCATTAAATAACAGCGGAGAGGGTGGGATTCGAACCCACGGAGCCTTGCGGCTCACGCGCTCTCCAGGCGCGCGCGTTAGGCCAGACTACGCAACCTCTCCGAATAAGAATATTTAATTGATTTCCCCGGAGGAAAAATTATACTACAACCGGGTAACTTCTATAACTTACAAGAAGAGGATATCTATGGCACTACTTCAATTAATAGGTAATTGTTGGGGGTATTTACTTTTCTAAGTGATTAACAATTCGATCATTTTCAAATCAAGCATGTCAACCGGGAAACAATTCTGAAAAGATATCGGGGGCATATTTTGCTACCATTTCAGAAGAGAGGCAGTTTTCTTTACAAATCTCGGCGTATAAATCGGCGCTCAACCGCTTTGTGCGCGTTTGAGATTCACGATTTAATTCCCAAAGTCCAAATCGGGATCTCCAACCGGCTCCCCATTCGAAATTGTCGACTAAAGTCCAGTGAAAATAACCTTTGACCGGGTAGTTGAAATTTACTGCTTTCCATAGCTGGCGGATATGCTGAATTAAATACCTACGGCGTAGATTATCGTTTTGATTATCGATTCCATTGCCGGATATGATAATTGGGACTCCAAATTGTTTTCCCCATTTAATCGCGTTAAAGAGAAATTCTGGTACATTGGCGATCATTCCGGAATCGCTCAATTCATCATCATGTGAAAATGAACTTGTATAGAATTGGGTTTTATATCCTAAAGGTTTAAAGGAAATAAATTCACGGGTGAAGTAATCAACAGCCAGGAAGTCCTGTGTTTTTTTCAGTTTTTTTATTTGATTTTTATTTAAAGGCAAACTGAAATATCCCTGGTTGAAAGTGCGCGGGAAGAAATTATTAAACGATGTATCAAATATTTTCACCAACGTTCTATCAAAGGGGGACCAGGAATTTTTTGATTTGAATGCACGGTAATGAATTGACGGACCAACCCGAGAATCAGGTTGCAATTTGTGAATTTCATGATAGGCACCTGCATGGGCTTCCTGTAGATTTCGCATTACTCTGTAAAAGGACATCAGATTGGTTTTACCCGGTGGAAACAGACCATATAAATAGCTGCTTGCTGCCAGCACATTCGGCTCATTAATTGTGATCCACATATTCACGTATTCTTTCAGGGAATCAACAATTTTATTTGTATACTTTATAAATAAAGCTACGGACGATTCACTCTCCCAGCCACCGCTTTCCTGCAGCCAGATTGGGTCACTGAAGTGATGGAGTGCCACAAGAGGAAATAAATTTCTATCGATCACACCTCGGATAATCTCCCGGTAATAATCAAGAGCCATTTCATCCCACCGGTCTGGAGCGGGCTGTACCCGACTCCACTCAATTGACAGCCGATGTGCATTCTGCCCTGACTCAGCAGCGCGGTCTAAGTCCTCTTTCCAACGCCCTCCCCACCAATCGCAGGCAAGACCAGATTTATCATTGTTCTGAATCCTTCCAGGTTCATTTTCCCATGTCCACCAGTTATTGTTTGTATTATTTCCTTCTACCTGATGGGAGGATGTCGATGTGCCCCATAAGAAACCGCGTGGAAATGAGTATTTTGCCTTTATCATAATTTGTACCTGAATTAATCCCAGTCCCCAATTGTAGCCTTATAATTTTTGCTTGGCAATTGGAACCTTCTAAAATAAGTTGAAAATTCATGATTAGGTTTTTTGTATGTTATGCTAGGAATAATTGATTATGATTAGGAATGTTTTTTTGGGGTTGGGTAGTAACCTTGGGGATCGCCTGGAGAATCTGAGAAAAGCATCGCTATCAATAGAAGCTGAAATGGTTGTGCAACAATACTCCAGCATCTATGAGACAGCACCCTGGGGATACCACGATCAACCAGAATTTCTAAACCAGGTATTAAAATGCGCTACTAAATTAAAACCATTGGAGTTATTAAGTTTTCTTAAGAGGATTGAACAAGAAATGGGACGGGAAACTTCATTTTTATATGGGCCCAGGCTTATCGATATAGACATTCTCTTCTATAACCAACTGGTAATTAATTACCCGAGGTTATCGATCCCTCACCCGCAAATAGAGAAAAGAGCTTTTGTATTAGTTCCACTTATGGAAATAGCTCCAGATTTTTGCCATCCCGCAACTGGAAGAACTGTACAGGAAATGTATCAAGAAGTGGACAAGCAGGGAATTAAGAAGGTTAAAGTTAATAACAGCCTGTTGGAAGAGTAATGGTTATCCGGATTAGGTGGAGGTCAATGAAACACATTTTAAAGGTAAAATTCAGTCAATATTGGAAGTCCAGTTTGATGGAATTGAGAGTTCGAGGATTTATAAAACAACCAGGAGTATATTGAGATGGCAGAAACAAGTAAAAAACCCCTGAATTGGGAGCCAGCGCCTGACATTGGTTACACAGTTGAGAGGAGAAAGGACGGGGGCTTAAAAGTGGTTTTTTCGGATGTGAATGAAAGAACCCTTGATCACTGGAGGGGGTTCGCATTGTCTCATCTGATTGATTCAGATCGTTTGACAAGAAACCTGTATGATTTGCGTCAGATAGAAAAACTTCCGGAAGAGGCAATTCAATATGCTGTTGAGGTAAACAATGATCCTTCCGTACGCAATATTCGTCTGGCGGTAGTTGTCAGCAACGATGATGTCCAAAACTCAGTTAAAAAGATACAGGCGTTAACCAGCCCAGGGGGAGTGGAAATGGCTGTTTTCACGGATATTGCAAAAGCGGAAGAATGGTTACAGCGTCCGCTTACAATGATTGTATAAGGAATTAATCCTGTTCTGGGTAGAACACGAATAATTGTTAAAGGACCTGTTAAAACAGGGTTTTCTTCGTGATGGTTTTAGATTCACAGAAATTGCAAATCGGCGAAAAAATATTTAATTGGGGTTCCCGTACATATACAATGGGTATTCTGAATATAACTCCTGATAGTTTCTCTGGAGATGGGTTATTATCCGGCACCGCATCCTCAGTCGAATCAACGATTCCTTCTCCAGAAGATCGTATTGAGACTGCAATCCTTTTAGCCCGTAAATTTGTGGAGTTGGGTGTAGATATAATCGATGTTGGTGGTGAAAGTACCCGTCCAGGTTCGGAAAAAGTCAAAATTAGTGAAGAATTGGATAGGGTGCTCCCAGTCATCAGCGCGATCAAAAATGTACTTAATATTCCTGTTTCAATAGATACATATAAATCGGAAGTTGCCAGTGAAGCGTTACGGAGCGGCGCTGATATGGTTAACGATGTTTGGGGGTTGAAAGCGGACAAAAATTTGGCAGGGGTGATTGCTGGTTTTAATGCTCCGGTAATTATGATGCATAATCGCAGTTCATGGGCTCATGCTGACATTCAGGAGAATCTTGGCGGAAGATATATCGGTTTGGAATATCAAAACCTGATCGAAGATATAAAAAGAGAACTGCAGGAAAGCATTTCCATTGCATCCAATGCAGGGATACCCAAGGAACTTATAATAATCGACCCCGGGATTGGCTTTGGAAAGACAGTTGAGCAAAATCTTGAGTTAATTAATAATCTTGATAAAATCCGTGATTTGGGTTTTCCTGTTTTGTTTGGACCTTCCCGCAAATCATTTATTGGATATACATTAAATTTGCCGCCTGACCAGCGTGTTGAAGGTACTGCGGCAGCAGTCGCAATTGGCATTGATCGAGGGGCTGATATTATTCGCATACATGATGTCGAATACATGATGCGAGTTGCGCGTATGTCAGACGCTATCGTTAGAAGTAAAATATCATAATAATCCTGGAGAAATCCATGCAAAATGATCGATTTCAGGCACTTAATTCACTGAAAACTTCGTCTTCCAACTTCCAGTATTTCGACATCGGAAAGCTAGAGCAGGATGGCTATACTAAACTCAACCGCTTACCTTTCTCGCTGCGGATCTTGCTGGAATCTTTAATTCGGAATTGTGATGGAAATAGAATTACGACACAGGATGTTCTTAATTTAGCGCAGTGGCAGCCCCTGGATAAGAGCCGGGCTTCGATTCCCTTTAAACCCTCCCGGGTGTTGATGCAGGATTTCACCGGTGTCCCAGCAATTGTTGACCTGGCGGCTATGCGTTCAGCTTTGAATCGTTCTGGGATAGATCCTTCAAAAATCAATCCAGTGGTCCCTGTTGATCTGGTTATTGATCATTCCGTCCAGGTTGACTTTTTTGCTTCTCCTGATGCACTCCGCAGAAATTCCGAAATTGAGTTTCAAAGAAATCGAGAACGGTACGAATTTTTGAGGTGGGGGCAAAAGGCGTTTAAAAATTTCCGAGTTATTCCTCCAGCGACTGGCATTGTTCACCAGGTTAATCTTGAATATCTTGCTTCAATTGTAATGTCTGATAAATTGAATGGAGAATTGACAGCATACCCGGATACACTTGTGGGTACAGATTCTCATACTACAATGATTAATGGCTTGGGAGTATTAGGCTGGGGAGTAGGTGGGATAGAAGCCGAAGCAGCGATTTTAGGACAGCCGATAGATCTTGTTATTCCGGATGTTATTGGATTTGAGCTGGTCGGAGATTTAAATGAGGGAGTTACAGCAACTGATCTCACCCTCACAATTACCCAGATGCTCAGGGAGAAAGGTGTAGTTGAAAAGTTTGTAGAATTTTTTGGCTCTGGATTAGATTACCTCTCACTGCCAGACAGGGCTACCATATCCAACATGGCCCCAGAATATGGAGCCACTGCCAGTTTTTTCCCGGTTGATAAAGAAACCTTACGTTATTTAAGGTTGACCGGAAGACCTGAGGAACAGGTCGAGCTTGTTGAGTTTTATTGTAAAAAGCAGAAATTATACCGGACTGAAGATACGCCTTCTCCGGAGTTCAGCGATAGAATTCAATTAGATTTAAACACTGTTGAACCATCTGTAGCAGGACCAAAAAGGCCTCAGGATAGAATCCCGATAAAGGAAGCAAAAAAGAAATTTATTGCTACTCTTACTGATGATCTCAGCAGAGGGGGATATGGGATAAATGAGTCGAATTTAAAGAAGAAATCTCCACTGAATGGGAAAAACACTGAAATTAGGCACGGGGCGGTGGTAATCGCTGCGATTACTTCCTGTACGAATACATCCAATCCTTCTGTAATGATTGCTGCCGGCTTGCTGGCGAAAAAAGCGATCGAGAGTGGTTTATCGATTCCAGCACATATCAAAACAAGTCTGGCTCCTGGATCAAGGGTGGTAACGGAATACCTGGATCAATCTGGGCTTTTAGAGCCACTAGCCAGACTTGGGTTTAATATTGTTGGTTATGGTTGTACTACCTGCATAGGCAATTCCGGACCCCTACCGATTGAAGTGGTAAAGGCGATTACCAGCGCTGATTTGGTATCCGTTGCAGTGCTCTCCGGAAACAGAAATTTTGAAGGTCGAATCCACCCTTATGTTAGGGCGAATTACCTTGCATCCCCTCCGCTTGTTATCGCTTATGCTCTCGCAGGGAATATCAATATCAATTTATTAAGTGAACCACTTGGCGAGAACAAAAATACCGGCGAACCAGTGTACCTGAAGGATATATGGCCTTCCAACCAGGAAATCCTTGATATTATGGAGAGTTCAATAAAACCGGCTATTTTCCTTGAAAAGTACAGCAATGTGTTTACAGGAAACGAAACCTGGAATGAAATTCAAGTTGCAGGCAGTGAAATTTTCCAATGGAATGATGGATCCACCTACATTCAAGAACCGCCATTCTTTGAAAAAATCGATAAAATGATGCCGCAAGTGGATGATATCCTTAATGCCAGGGCAATCGCAGTTCTTGGCGATTCGATAACTACGGACCACATATCACCGGCTGGAACATTTTCTCCAGATAGCCCAGCCGGTAAATATTTAGAGGGGCTTGGAGTACCACAGCGTAATTTTAATACTTATGGCTCCAGGCGCGGTAATGATCGAGTAATGACACGCGGAACCTTTGCCAATATACGCTTAAAAAATTTACTGGTTCCCGGGGTTGAGGGTGGAGTGACTATTCATCTACCAGATGGGGAACAAATGTCAATTTTTGATGCAGCCCAGATATACAAAAAGGATAATGTTCCGTTAATTGTTCTTGCAGGGGAAGAGTACGGTACTGGTTCGAGTCGGGATTGGGCTGCAAAGGGAACCCTGCTACTGGGTATTAATGCGGTCATTGCCAGGTCATTTGAGCGCATACACCGTTCGAATCTGATCGGGATGGGTGTGCTGCCTCTCGAATTCAAGCCAGGGGATAGCGTGGAATCTCTAGGATTATCAGGAAAGGAAAAGTACTCAATAGTCGGGCTATCTGGAAATATCGATAACGGGAAGGAAGTCCTGGTCAGGGCCGAAAATGAAGATGGCAAGCAAGTTGAATTTAAGGTTCTAGTTCGTCTTAATACTCCAATTGAGATCGAGTACTATAAAAATGGTGGGATTTTACACACTGTTTTACGTTCGATGCTTTAGTGGTTAGCTTTCAGAGGTCCTGTTCTACTTCCGCTTCTTCAACCACTTTAACCTCCCTGCGAACTAATTCCAAACCCTGGGTCAGCAGACCTAACTGGGCAATCGCCATCCAGATAAGGAATATTGTGACTCCAGTGGCAATCCAATTCCAGTACGTGGGAAAATTGGTCTCGAGATTTTCAATCTGGAGCAATAAATCCTCAATTAGATTTATATACTGGTCAATGACGCCGCTGAATTCAGAAACACTGGTTTCTATCTCGCCAATATTCACCGCCATAACAGCAAGATCTTCTTGAATTACATCAAGACTTTCCTCTGTGTCAGAAAGGCTCTCCTCCATCTCAATCATAGCCTGCGGGATTCCATCTAGGCTTTGCGATACATCTGCGATTGCTTCGTGAAGAGGTTGGTCAGGCCTGTAGGCGCTCCGGTTAAATATCGTCAATGCCCGCAGTACCGAATCGATAAGCCGGGCGCTTTTCTGGACCGCCTCCAAGGAAGATTGGGTAGCGGATATTGTTTCCGGCAGTTGATCTTTCATCAACGAACCTACAGAATCGATGAATGGTTTTGAAGTATTAATTGCAGTACCTGTCGCGATTAATGTGCTTTGAAGTGCTTGAATGCTTTCGGCAGATGTTTCAAGAGCCTGCTGGCTGAGCTTCAACCCTTCAGCGGTGGTCTCGAGGGTGCTGGTCAGTAAGCCGACACCGGTTGAAATCCCTTCGGAGACAGGGGCTTTCACTGTCCAAATAATATACATAGCGATAAGGCTGAATATCAACCCCCCGATAGCTGCCAGCATAAGAAGTATTCCAATTATCCGGTACAGGAGTTTTTTCATTAAATTATCCCTCCTTCAGAAGTATTCGGTTTGATAAAGTATATTTTAACACCTATTCTCTATTCTATTTGAGTCTCGTGGTAATTTAACTAAAATTACGGCACTTTGAATTCGAAGCGCCAGCGATTATCCTTCTGATTTTCTATTACTGATGATTTCCCAACCAATTGATACCAGGTATTACCTGGTTTATATGGATAATCAGTACCATCAGGAAACGTAAGGATCAACGGCGCATCCGTATCTGTTCGCTTCCAATATAATTGGTAGAGAAATCCATCCCTGAATGCCACAGCCTCTCCTTCTCCGGTGAACCTAATATCAAAAACCTCGTTCTTTCCGGCTTCAGTCTGGTATGCGTATTTATGGCCTAGAAAAAGGATAACCACGTTGCTTGCGCTGATTTGCTCGCCGGTGAGCTGATCAAACAAAGGGTCATAGGCTTCCTCCTCGGGGTTCCCTTCTCTGATATCCTGGTACCTAAGGAATTTTCCAGTTTCAGAATTAAAGTCCCAGCGGTTATACGCGCTATATGAAATCCGGATTGAAATTTCATCAGCTGGAATACCACTATCTGGGGGTTGGTCTGAAAATACCATGCCATCTAAATTCTGTTTATGGTTAGAAATACCAATCTCATCCAAATAATCTGAAAGAGCAGCAGTATTAACCACCAAGTGGTTATAGCTCTCAGGTTTTATCCTGCAAAGGGGTGGGCAAGACCCATATTTTTCGACCACAAGACGGTCAGACACAGAGCTCTTTAAGAGTTTTTGATAAATACGCCAATCAGCAAGGCCGAAGATAAACACAGATTTATACATTTTTATAATATTCAAATCAAAAAGACGGGCAGATCTTATGGGTCCCACGGTTTCCGCGTCTTGCCCGTAAAAAATCGCCGTCAACCGGGTGACTCCGTTGTTCTGGTAGTAATCATAGACAATGTCTGCAAGGGATATCCCCCAGGGGGGTCTTTGTCCGCGCGGAAATAGCTGAACTTTTACAGCAATCGGTCGCCGCTGCAATTTATCTGGATTCTCAACTTCGAGTCCTGTCAAAGGATTAATATTCATATTTTCTCTGACGAGTTCGATTGTAGGTGTGGACGTTTCAGGTGTGCTTATTTTTTCGGTTGGAATTAAGGTGTGAGTTGGTTTAAATTCGAATACGGTAGTTTGAGTTTTGGTTGGTATGTCAATCCGTGTTGACAATGGAGTTGCTATGGGTTTGTCTGTTGGTAAAGGTGTACCGGTACTGCATGCGTAAAAAAAAATTGCGAGTGTTAAATAACCTGCATGCAAAAGGCGAGTGCAACGATTTTTATTAATCCTCATTACAGTTAAAGTATTAATAGGAGTTCCAAGTTTCTGGGTGCACTGCAACTTTATAAATAATATTTAGAATTTTTAAAAATTAAGAACCGTTTTTTTGATTACGGTAAACCGTACTGGTATCTAACAGTTCCATCACCAGGAATATCCATGGTGGAAGTCTCCCCAATTACCTGATACCAGGTGTTACCCGGTTTATATGGATAGGAGGTTCCATCAGGAAATGTTAGATACAGAACAGAAGTGTTTTCAGGACGGTTCCACTGCACATCGAATTTTTGACCGTCTCGATAAGCGAAAGCAGGTCCGGTACCTGAGAGGTTAATATCTACAATTTCAGTTTTTCCAATTTTTGAACCTAGAGTAAGTTCATTTGGAGCAAAAAGAATAACGACATTTTCAGCTGTGACCTGGGTGCCTGTAAGCTGATCGATTAGCGGCTCATACCCCTGGGTTGCTAGATCCGGACTTTCTTGTGTATCCTGAAATCGGAGGAATTTTCCGCTTGCTTGGTCATAATCCCAGCGGTTGTATGAACTGACAGAGTAACGGACAATTACCTGGTTTACTGGTAAACCACCTGCAGGCAGAGAAGAGGCAAATGTCATCCCATCCAGGTTTTGACGTTCGTTTGTTAAACCAAGTTCGGGAACATAATTTGAAAGATCCTGTGTGTTGGTCATCAGATAATTAAATCCATTCGGATCCACCCGGCAAAGAGGCGGGCATTTACTGTAACCCTCCAAGACCAATCTGTCTGCATACTGGTTACTGAAAAGTCTGTTCAATATCCTGCGGTCTGCACTTCCGAAAGCAAAAATTGATTTATACATATTGACAAGGTGGCCATCCAATAAACGGGCAGATCTGATTGGACCAACCTGTGCTGCATCATTTCCAAGGAAAATAGCGTGAAATCGCGTGAGGCCATTGTTTTGGTAATAATCATAAACAATATCAGCTAGCGTAATTCCCCAGGGAGGACGCTGACCTCTTGGGAAAATTTGAACTTTTACGGCAATTGGATATCTTTCCAGAAGGCTTGGATCGGATACCCTCAGCCCAGTTAGTGGGTTAACATCCGCAGGGAAATTAATAGGACCGTAATTTGTGAATTCCACTGTTGGAGGAGGTTCAGATGTAGCAGTTGGCAGTGGGGTATCAGTGGGTATCAGGGTTGGTGATGGAAGTGGATCTGTTGGTTGAGCAACCCCTTGAGTTGGGGAGAATTCAACCGCTTGTTTTTCGGGTATATTACATGCTGCAAGCAATCCAATCAGAACTAGGATGATGATCAAGTATCTTCTCATTTGAGTTTATCTCTTTGAATCGAAATTCAGGCAATTTAAGCGTCAATCATACCGCATTTGAAAGACTTTGCCAAACCTCCATGCTCTTATTTAATTTATTTCAATACGAATTTTAATGTCAATAAAATCATCCGTTAATTTAAAAGTAAAATTCAATCCGCTTGCGCTTTAAATAAATGATCCTATAATTTATCCAGATGCAGAATGGTATAAATCATAAATTTATCCAACAATCCCGAAGCAGGAATATATTATTTATTGTTGTCGGGATACTTTTTCTCAGCTGGCTAATCTTTGCTCCTGAAGGCATTTTAGGGAAAGCCGATGCGATTGGTTATGCAGTTTGTCACCGCATTCCCAGCCACTCATTTGTTATCGGAGAAAGGCCATTCCCACTTTGTGCACGCTGTTCTGGTATGTATTTGGGCGCTATTATCGGATTGATTTACCAGTCTTTTATTTCCTGGAGGGCAAGCTTCATGCCACCCAGGCGCGTGATAATAATATTGGGTATTTTTGTGTTATTTTTTGCCATTGATGGCATGAATTCATTTTTATCTTTGATCCCATTTACACCAACGATATATTCACCCCAAAATATGATTAGGCTTCTGAGCGGTACCGGTATGGGGATAGTTATAGCAGCTTTGATATATCCTGCATTTCATCAAACGGTGTGGAGAGAATCGGTAAAAAAACCAGCGATATCAGGGATAAAAATTCTGTTTGGATTAATTGGAATACTCTTGATTTTAGATTTTGTGATCATTCATGGATCAACGCTGGTTTTATACCCATTAGCTTTGCTCAGTTCAACTGGGGTCTTAATCCTCTTAACCATAATTTATACAATCTTATGGTTAATATTATTGAAATCAGAAAACCGTTATAATTCATTGAGTGAACTAACCTTACCAGCAACAGCTGGATTTGGTACGGCTATTTTGCAGGTGATTGTATTAAGTGTTATTCGTTATACTCTTACAGGCACCTGGGATGGATTTAATTTCTTTTAAAAATATGGAGTTGAATATATGGAAGTGCTGACAGGAGTATTTAGCGCCTTTGGCTTATCAGCAAGTGCTGGGTTGAACGCCTATATTCCATTGCTGGTTGTTGCTTTAACGGCACGTTACACAGATTTAATTAAGTTGAATCCGCCGTGGGATGCTCTAACTAACGGTTGGATAATTGGACTATTGATGGTTCTCTTATTGATTGAAATTTTTGCAGACAAAATTCCGGCTGTTAATCATATAAATGATGCAATACAGACTTTTGTACGGCCAGTTGCAGGTGCGATTGTTTTTGCTGCCGGCGCTCAGGTTTTCAGCGACTTACATCCTGTTATTGCATTGGCGGCAGGCGTTCTTGTTGCCGGGAGTGTGCATGCTGCCAAATCTATCGCGGTTCGACCCATCGTTACCGCGACAACTGGAGGGACTGGAAATTTAGCTGTAAGCACTATGGAAGATGTAACAGCAACGGTTACATCGATAATAGCGATTGTAATTCCTGTTTTATTGTTATTAATCGCAGGGCTGGTTGGTGTTTGGATTATCTATAAAGTGTGGTCAAAAAATAAGAGGCAGATGGGGAGTGTGTGAAGTTTGAGTGAAACACTCTCATATTCCCCAATATTTGTTATTATTTTACGGAGGAGTTAATGGCTGAAGATTATGGAATAATGGATTCAAATCCAACTGTGGAAGAATCTAGCTCAAGAAAAAACCGAACCCTCGTGATAATACTATTAATTATTTTGGTATTATGCTGCTGTTGTATTGGAACTTTGGTTTTGGGGTGGACATTTGGTGATATGTTTGTTGATCTCTTTTCTAATATTATGAATTTTTGACCATACCTTCGCAAGTTTATTATTTCATGACTCATGCGGAAATTCAGACATTCCAATCTGGGGTTGAGTTCAATATTAACCCCTGTTGATTAAAGAGTTGAATCGCAGTAACCGGGTTGAAGCTTATTGTTACTGGCTCTCCTGGTGGAGGGATATCGCTGTCAGAACGAAAATCAAAAGTTAGGGATTCCCCATTTACCTCAATGGTTGTTCTGCAAATTCCTCCTCGAAATAATAAATTTCTAATCACCCCAGAAATTTTGTACATACCCTTATCTCCAAGGTAAACAAAATCAGGACGCAGCAAAACAGTGACCCGCCCTGTTGTTTTTCCATTATGTGGGAAATTGCCTATCGGAGATTCAATATAGGTTAGCTGTTCATCTTGCTTGATGATTGCTGGAAAAAAATTATCCAATCCGAGAAATTGAGCTACGAATAAGGTTTTCGGAGCGAGGTACAGATTTTGTGGTGTATCACACTGTTCAACGGCACCTTGCTTCATGATGACTACCCGGTCCGCAATAGTGAAAACTTCCTCCTGATCGTGGGTAACGTACAACGCGGTTTGGTCGCTATTCTGCAGTATTCTCTTCAAATCAAAAACCAAATTTTCACGCAGGTTTCGATCCAGAGAACCCAAGGGTTCATCAAGCATTAGAAGTTGCGGGTTTGGAGCCAGAGACCGTGCAAGGGCGATTCGCTGGGTTTCACCGCCTGAAATGGAATTAATATCACGCTTTTCAAATCCAGGTAGACCAACCAGATTAAGAGTTTCTTTAACACGAATATCAATCTGATCTCTTTTCATCCCGGCTATTTCTAATCCGAAAGCTACATTCTGGAATACGTTCATATGCGGAAATAGTGCAAAATCCTGGAACATAAGACCGAAATCACGTTTATGTGGAGGCTTGTTCAAGATGGATTGCCCATCCCAATAAATCTGTCCATTATCGGGAGGAATTAAACCGGCGATAATTGATAACAAAGTGGACTTTCCACATCCGCTTGGACCAAGAATCCCAACAATTTCTCCTATATTTACATTGAAAGAGATGTTTTGTAAGGCATTTAAATCTTCGTAAGATTTCTGGATATTTTCAACAACAAGCATTGTTTTTATTGCTCAATAAAACCGGTCTAAATATTATTAAAATTCTCCAATGTCAGCTATTCGAAAGCGGTCAATCGCCAACACACTGATCGCGATTGTTAGCATAAGAATTGTACTGAGCGCCATAGCTTGCCCGTAATTTAAGGATCCTGGTTGTGATATAAAGCGGTAGATCATAATTGGTATCGTTGGATATTCAGGCCTTGAGATCAATGCGGTGGCTCCAAATTCGCCTAAGGAAATGGCGAATGCAAATGTTGCTGCGACCAGCATGGCTCTACCGACAATAGGCAAATCGATCCGTTTTGCAACTTCAAAATTGGATGCGCCTAACATCTTCGCTGCGTCCCGTATCCTGGGATTTATACTGCGCAATGATGGAGTTAGACTGCGAATAACAAAAGGAAATGCTACAAGCGTATGGGCAATTGGAATGAGTAATAACGATGCCCGCAAGTCGAGAGGAGGTTTACTTAATGCAATGATAAATCCCAGCCCGAGTGTTACAGCGGACGTGCCAAGTGGGAGCATAATCAAAGGATCAAGAATTTGGTTAAAAAGGGATTGCTTTTCCATGGTTAGGACCCAGGCAGCGGGTAAGCCGAGAAACAGCGCTAAAAGGACTGTTAAAACAGCGTAGCTTAGAGAAACGATAATCGCAGTTGAAGGAGGAGAATAAAATAACGAATCGCGCCGGTTGATTGAGAGCTCGCGGTAAAAATCCAGAGTCAACTTGGATTGAAGAGTTGAGACTTGGTCAATATCTGGAGTGGTGCGTATAAATGACCTGCTGACAAGCGCTAGTAATGGAGTTAAAAGGATGAAGAGGATGATTAAAACCATAACGGCAGCAAACAATCTGTTTTTCCAAGACTTTAATTTGCTCTGGGTGTATTTTTGAGGTCTCAAGGATATTGGACGATTTAATTGGGCAGATAATCTAGTATAAGCTACTGTCAGGAGAAGAGTGCAAATCAACTGGATAACTGACAAAACCGCAGCAGTGGGGAGGTTGAATAAGCCTATCGTTTGGTAATAGATTTCCACCTCCAGGGTCGCAAATCTGGGACCCCCTAAGACCAGGATGACTCCAAATGATGTGAAATTGAAAATGAACACAAGCAAGGCAGCAGTGATAATTGCTGGCATTATTATGGGTAATGTCACCTTGAGTAGTGATTGAGAGCGGTTTGCGCCCAGCACTTGGGCAGCCTGGGTCATGCGCGGATCAATGTGGGACCAGAAATCGCCGACCATGCGCAGGACTATTGTTATGTTATAAAAAACATGCGCCACAAGAATGGCGAACAATGAATTTACGAACTGGATAGGAGGAGAAGATAAATTTAATAATTCCATGAATATTATATTCAACCATCCGCCCGGTCCGAGCAGTGAATTAAATGCTGCTGCAACAACCAGGGTAGGCAACACAAAAGGGATTACTGTTAGAGCGCGGATGAGCGTTTTTCCTCGGAAATCATACCTGGCAAATAGGTATGCCCCTGGTAATCCAATTATTAATGTCAGAAGGGTTGATAGGGATGCCTGCCAGAAAGTGAAACCAATTATTCGCCAGGTCGAAATTGAAGAGATTACATTAATGATTGGTGAATAAAATTCATCTTCTGACCGGGCAAAGCTAGCTCTGAATATGCTGCTTAGAGGGTAAACATAGAAAACTAACAAAAAGGCAATTGGAATAAGCCATAATATTACTGCTCGCCAATTATCCCTACTTTTGAAGCTGCTACGCAATTTCATCTAAGAACTGTTTCAGTCCATTCAATTATCCAGCTCTCGCGATTTTGTGCTATCTCTGCTGGGCTTATGTCAGCCGTTGCTTCAGGAGAGTTAAGATAATTTATAAAAGAATCATCCAGAACAGCTTCAGAATTAACTGGAAAAACGAACATTTGTAACGGCATATCCTCTTGAAAATCAGGACTAAGCATATAATCCACCCATTTTCTGGCTGTAGATTCATTATTTGTTCCATCCAGAATCCCTACAAATTCAATTTGCCGAAAACATGTGTTGTCAGTGACGACCGCAGCGGTAGGAGGGTTTTCAATCGGTTGTTCAGCGTATATGAGTTCGAAAGCTGGGCTGGAGCTGTATGATACTACAATCGGTCGTGGACCTTTTCCTGCAGACCCACTGAATTCCGTATAGTATGCTGTTTCCCAATCGTTTACAATCAGAACTTCATTATCCATCAATCCCTTCCAGAATTCGAGATAATTTTCCTCGCCAAAATTTGCAATCGTCGTAAAAAGGAAAGCTAATCCTGGAGATGAAGTTGCAGGATTTTCGACTACAAGAAGTTCTCGATATTCAGGTGCCAGCAAATCTTCAAGAGTTGATGGAGGCTCAAGTTTGTTTTCTAGAAAAAAGTTCTTGTCGTAGTTCAAGCAAACATCTCCATAATCAACCGGAACTGCCCGGTTACTTGGATCCAGTTTGAACGAATCATCAATGTCATTAAGGATGGGGGATTCATAGCTAAGAAAGATGTCTTCATCCAAAGCCCGGCTCAGAAATGTATTATCCACACCGAAAAAAACATCCGCAATTGGGTTTCCTTTTGAAAGAATAGCTTTGTTGACGGCAGTTCCGGTATCACCGCTCTTTATGAATTTGACTTCTATTGCGTTCTCTTCTTCGAAGGATTTCACAATATCCTCCGATACGGCAAAAGAATCATGGGTCATTATGGTGAGCGTTGCTTGTTTTTCAGTTCCGGTCTCCGAGGTTGCATCTGGTAAAGGAAAAGAACTGCAAGCTGAGCTTATTATTATGATAGTTAATGGAATAAAAAATTTTGTTGTCCGATAAACAATTTTTCGCATTATTTTGCTCCTTTTCAGTTCTCCAGACTCTTGCGGTGGGTAACTGCACAAAGCAAGATACCCCCGGTTATTTTCACAATGACAGTTTTTCCAGTCATTCGGTTACTGACCCCACGTGTTTTTCCTAAATGTAAGACTCCATTTAGGAGCGGATATTCGAGTCCAGTCGTGGTAATACCAGTTACCAAATTGCTCAGTGGAATTAGCGAGAGTGTATCTCCCGGTTGACCTTGAATGTGGAGCGATTTGCCTTCATGGATATAGTGTATTTCCTGTTGTCCATCTAAAATTTTAATTTTGTTATTCGGATAGCGAACCGGTAGCAAGAAATTTGCTATTGTCTGATCCCACCTATTACCCAATGCAGCGAAAAGAACTATCTCTTCATAACCAGCCTTTACTGCATAATTTACGGCAAGTTCCAGGTCGGTTTCATCCTTTCTAACAGGAAATTTCAATATCTCTGTACCCAAGTTTTCCAATTTCTCAAGTATTTCCTCCTGGGTTGAATCGAAGTCGCCAATCGCTAAATTTGGGATTAATCCCAACTCGAGACAGTTCGCGATACCACCATTAGCGGCGATGATAAAGTCATTCTTTTTGATTTTTACTGGAAGGGTAAAAACGCCATTTGCTATAATTATTGAACGCAAAAACACCTCCACATTTTTATCCGGTGGAGGGGTTTCAATTTTTCTGAGTTTTGTTGATTATTTTTGGTTGCTGGGGCAGCCAGAAATGCTATCCCTCCGCCGGTATTATCCGGATCAGGTTCGCGGGTCGAGAGTAATTTCTCTCCTCTCAGCCCAGGTTAACTGGGCTCCCCGTGCAAGGTGATCTTTCAGGTATTTAATTATTAATCGTACTAATTTACGATTTAAGTATAACGAACAGCAATATCGATGTCAAGTGATGTGAATTTACCCCGCTGGAATCTAGGAATTCTTGACATGCTTAATGCTTTGCGATTATAATCGCATCACTTAATTCCTCGATAGCTCAATTGGTAGAGCGAGCGGCTGTTAACCGCTTGGTTCCAGGTTCGAGTCCTGGTCGAGGAGCAAAAAAAAGCCCTTTTTCTGGGGCTTTTTTTGAATTCTTTTGTTATTCTCTGGTTAATCTTTTTCAGAATTCTTGGTTTTTTCAGGGCTAGAATCAGTCTTTTGTTCCGTTTTTGGTTTTGAATCTTGGCTGCCTGAGGATTTAGATTCGCTTTTGGTGCGGCTTGCGCCGGAAGGGGAGCGATTATCAGTAGCGTAGAAACCAGAGCCTTTGAAAACAATCCCAACAGGCTGAAACACTTTGCGCAATGACTTTTTAGAACACTCTGGGCAGCGTACAAGTGCGGGGTCGCTGAATTTCTGCCGCTTCTCGAATTGAACACCGCAATTATCACATTTATAAAGATAAATAGGCATTTTTCACCACTGTTTTCCTGGACAAACCTATTACAAACAAATAAAAATTATAGCGCGCAGAAATTTGATTGACAAGAGGCGTAAGAGATATTATATAAATATCTTATAAAATATTTATCGGCTATAAATAGGAGGTTTTACAGTTGGCTAGTTTATATATTGAAATCAATTGAGAACATTTTTCCTATAAATTTATTTATCTGAGCAAACAGATCAGGGACCCATAAAAGTCTGCACAAGGGGTACTGGTGTGAAAACCAGCAAAAAAATCACCAGACCTGCTAAAGCAAGAATTTTCCGTCCTGTATTCAGTTTTGTTATCTGGTCAAGCGGTTCTGCGTAAACTCTACCCAGCAGCAGGATGAGTACCGCCCAGATCCACCACCCTGACCAGGCAAAACCCAGTAATATTAAGATAATAAGCACGATCGGGAGAAGTAATCTCGCCTTTTTTCCGATTAGTGTGTAAATAACATGACCACCATCAAGCTGACCTGCAGGTATCAAATTAAGGGCGGTGACCAGTAATCCTGCCCATCCTGCCCATGCGACTGGCGATATCAGAACATCCAAACCTCCAATTGGAAGAGGTTGGCTGGTAAAAAAGTACCTAACCCAATAATACAGGGGCGAAATACCTCCATAGTCCATCGGCGACGGGAGAAACTGACCAAAAACCAAATATTTTGCCACCAGATATAAGATAGAGTTGCCTTCCAATTGCAATCCCTGACCTGGAGCCAGGTTGATCGTATCGATATATGAGATGGATAAACCGTACAGGAGGATAGGGATAGCGACGATAAATCCGGCAATAGGACCGGCTATTCCAATATCTAATAACACCCTTCTATTTCTGGGTGGTTCTTTCAATTGAATAAAAGCTCCCATTGTTCCGAAAGGACTGAATGGAAATGGAATGAAATATGGTAGGGTTACATGCGTTTTATGCAGGCGACCGGCGATATAGTGACCGAATTCATGTGCGAGCAATATAGCTAATAAGCTTGCAGCAAATGGAATACCCGAAGGCAGACTTTTAAATATCGTTGCTAAGAATCCATTCACCTCTGTTGGAACTGGACCATTATATGTGTACATTGCTCCTGCAAAAACCATACTGAAAAGGGTAAGAGTAAATAAAAACAGATTGACAAGCGGGTTTGACGCTTTTGGTTTTAAGGAACCTTCAACGATCAGGATTACATGTTCTTTTCCCTCTTCGCGGAACAAAGGTGTGCATCCATACTGGTATAAATCTTTAGTTAGTGAATTGTAGGATGAAATCGGATCACTGTACAATTGACCGCGATATCGGATGAGGAAATTCTGTTTTGCGGTACCGGAGGTTATATCATCAATACGTAAGATCCGGCTTACAAAGGATGTAATCGTTTCGGTATCAGGCAAATTCGTTGTTGAGATCATATGATAATAAGGAATATCATTATTGAAATATTTTTGGCGGGAGTGGATGGGAGTCGAACCCACCACGGCCCGCAACGCGACCCGTCACCGGTTTTGAAGACCGGGGAGCCCACCGGGACCCAACCACTCCCAAGATAGCATAGGATACCGCAACAGTTTGGATTATTCAAGTAGAATGGTTGAAATTTTTATCATATAGAATAAGAAAATTGTCAGAGATGGTTGACGAAAAGTACTCGGTTTGCTAGAATGCATGGATTAATATTCGGGAGACAATTATGGATAAAAAAGAAATAATTTCGCGTGTAAAAGAAGACGGAGTCAAATTCGTTTCGCTTCAGTTTACTGATGTAACCGGTTCGGTTAAAAGTGTTGATATCCCTTCAGAAAGAGTGAGCAGTGCTGTGGAAGATGGGGTATGGTTTGATGGTTCTTCTGTTGAAGGGTTTTCTCGCATTCAGGAAAGTGACATGCGACTGGTTATTGATCCGGGTACCTATTCTGTTCTTCCTTGGACTCCTGAGGAAGCAAAAAGAGGTAGGGTGTTTTGCGATATTTATATGCCGGATGGCTCTCCCTTTGAAGGTGACCCACGATATGTTCTAAAAAGGATCCTGAATAAAATTAAAGAGAAAGACTGGACCTACAATGTCGGTCCGGAACCCGAATTCTTTTTGTTTAAGAGAAATGGCCCGGAGAGTATCCATCCGGTTCCGCATGATGTGGGTGGTTATTTTGATTTTTCAGCAAATGATGAAGCCGTCCGAGTCAGAACAGAGTTGATGGCCTCACTTGAGGAGATGGGTCTTGAAGTCGAAATGGGGCATCACGAAGTAGCATTAGGTCAGCATGAAATTGATTTCAGGTTTGCTGATGCCCTTACGACTGCAGATAATGTGTTGACATTGAAATATACCGTAAAGGCGATTGCTGCCCAATATGGTCTGGTTGCCTCATTCATGCCTAAGCCAATTTTTGGGATTAATGGCTCCGGAATGCACTGCCACCAATCTCTATTCGGCGAAGATGGCAAGAATCTCTTCTTTGAATCTGAAGATAAGTGTTATTTATCAGAACTCGCGTATGGTTTCATTGCCGGTCAATTGAAACATGCTAAAGCGCTGTCTGCGGTTGTTGCGCCTACAATAAATTCATATAAAAGATTGGTACCTGGATATGAAGCGCCAGTTTACATTGGTTGGGCTCAGATAAACAGGTCAGCTTTAATTCGGATTCCCCATTACAACGTAGGCAGAGAGAATTCAATGCGGGTTGAACTTAGATTCCCAGACCCTTCAGCTAACCCATATTTGGCGTTTGCACTGATGTTGTCTGCCGCTCTGGATGGAATTGAAAATAAAATAGAGTGTCCACAACCATTAAATAACGTTAATGTATATTTGCTTACTGAGGAAGATCGTAAAAAGTTGTCGATTACAGAATTACCCGGTTCATTAGCTGAAGCGCTGCGTGAATTGGCAAACGATGATGTCTTCAAGGAAACCCTCGGTCCGGTTATTTTCGACGCTTTCTATCGTGCAAAGTGGGCAGAAATTGATGAATTCCGCACACGTGTTACGGATTGGGAAGTTGAAAGATACCTGGAACTGGCTTGAGGAAATTTTCCATCTTCAGGCTTTTAAAACCTCTGAACTGATTATATAAAAATATTCCTGCAAACATATTTCTACCAGATTAATTTCCTTGACCAAGCAGTTTGCAAAAAGGATACAAATCTGGCGCTGAAGTTGGGGACCCGCATTCTATACATTCAGAAAAAGGGCATTCGACCGGTAATATATTCAATCCCCCTTAAACAGGCGTAGAATTCAAGCTCATTTTTGTAAAATCTGAACAGAAGCTTTACCTTTTTGGTTTGTTCTAGGAGTTCAGATCCCAGAACCGGCGATTGGCAAGATAAATATCCCGGTGTCTATATCATTGTATTACCAAAAAGGGTCGTAGCCATATCATAATGGTTGTGACAGGTAGTCAGAATAAAATAATTATTTTGGTGTGGGAAATGATTCATGATTTGTCGTTTCGACAGTCCGCATACCGAGCAGGATTTTACTTTTGCATAAATTATTCTTACTGACATACCATTTTCAGCTGAAAGTATAATGGATGTTCAAATTGAGAAAAATCACTTTACAGGAGGGTAAATGGAGATCAACAACTTATCTCTTAAATTAGCTACCAGTGGAAATGGAGATACAATTGATATAACAAATCAGGTAAGCGAATTGCTTGAGGAAAGCGGATTTCAACAAGGATTGCTGACAGTGTTCACTCCCAGCGCTACCAGCGCGATAACTACGATTGAATATGAACCTGGCTGTGTTAGCGATCTGAAGCGTTTGTTTGATGAGATTGTTCCTGTTAACCGGGACTATCAACACAACTTAAAATGGGGGGATGGGAATGGTCATAGCCATATCCGGGCTGCGCTCCTCAAAGCATCATTTTCTGTGCCTTTTGAAGCGGGGCATTTGCTCCTTGGGACATGGCAGCATATTGTATTTTTAGATTTTGACAACCGGCCCCGTAAGCGTAACCTAGTGGTTCAATTAATTGGGGGTTGATGGATCAGGATTCGGGAATTTCCCAGAATAAGATCCTGCCATCCTCAGAGCCTGTCGCCACCAAAGAACCCTTAGGTGAAAATGCGACATCATTTACAGGACCTGTGTGACCTTTGAGTACATAAACCAGGAAAGGTGAAGTTTGTTCTAAACCGATATTCCATACACGTGGAATTCCGTCAATCGATCCCGAAACGAGCAGATTTCTATCTTGAGATATTGAAAGGCTGGTCACTTCGCCTGTGTGTCCCTTTAGGGTATAAAGTAATTTTCCGTTGTTGGTGTCCCAAAACTTGATGTCGCCATTGAAATGACCAGAGATAATAAAATTACCATCCGGTGATACAGCTAGGCTTGAGGTGGGAATACCGTTTTGATTGAACTTTTGAATCCAGGCGCCGTCAATCGATCTGACCCGAATTAATCCGTTTCTTTCTGCCCAAACAAGGTTATCGTTTTGAAGTAAGAAAGAAATCTCTGAGATGATAGCCATTCCTTCATCAATGGTTTGAATTTCTTTTGCATCGAACATCCGCCATATCCGAACGGTATAGTCATCTGCACATGTTGCGATCCATCCACCGTCCTTCGATACATCCAGACTGTTAATCCAACCGGAGTGACCTTCGAGTGTATTGATTAATTTTCCGTCTGATACTCTCCATAACCTTCCTAAACCATCTGTGGAACCGGTTACGATAAAGGACCCATTTGGGGTAAATTTTAAAGTCAGGATTGGAAAAGGATGCCCGTACATGGTTCTAAGCAGGCTGCCGTTCTCAACAGTCCACAATCGTAATGTATTGTCTATTGAACCGGAAGCAAGCAGACCGCCATCCGGTGAAAAATCAAGGCTCAATACCCCTCTAGAATGTCCTTCGAGTACATGGACTGGAGACAAAGCAATTGCCTCTGGTGTTGGAGTTTGAAAGCATTTCTGGGGTAACTGTGGGATGGTTAAATTTACCCGGATTGAATTGTTCCCCTCATCACTTTCATCAATATTGTTTGCTACATCGAGTTGAATTGAAGCGGTTTCTTTCCCCGGGAACAGTAATTCGATTTCATCTCCGGGATTGATAGGGGTATCTACTTCTTGCTCTATTTCATTAGTAAGAACTGTAAAATTCCCAGACACCACTGTGCCTTTATTCTGTACGATTACAAGAATACGACCCAGGCTGAAATCAAGAGAACACACTTCGTCTGAATCATGTTCATATCTTACTTCTTTAACAGAAAGATCAGGAAGCGATTTCAATGTGTCGGTAGGAACACTTGATGCAGTCGGATCGGGGACCGTTACCGATAAAAAACCGCCCTCATTACAGGCGGTTATCAGAGTTGATAAAAGAAAAGTGAGTATTATATAGAAAAAAAGGTTTTTTAATCCGCAAAAAAATTCTCTCATAAACTAGATGATTTTATTTTTCGCAGACCTTTTTACTTAAGATATTATTTTTCCCTTAAACGGTTAACTGGGAATTTTTAAGTGTACTTGTTAACTCTTGCGATCTCATGGAGTTGAATGCAGCAATAGATACTTCCAGCATGTCTAGCGAAGGCTGTCGGGTGGTAAGATGCTGTAAAGCCAGATTCGGTTTTATGATTGCTCTAACGAATCTGGAGTTGAGGTGATTAGCCGTCCACCTGATGTACTCGTAAGCGATTCCCGCCAATACAGGAATCAACAAAATCCGGCTGACCAGTCTCCAAACCGTTGGCAGGGGACCAAGAATGCTGAAGATCAAAACAGATGTGAGGACGAGTGTGAGCAAAAAGGCTGTACCGCAGCGCGGGTGCTCGATGGAATATTTTGATACAGTTTCTGGTTCCAGATTTGCGCCAGCCTCAAATGCATTTATTGTTTTGTGTTCTGCACCATGGTACGAAAAAACTCGTTTTATATCAGGCGTTCTACCGATAATCCATATGTAACCTACAAGCAGCGCAAGCCTTACAAGTCCTTCTAACAGGTTACTCCACCAGGATGTTAAGTTTATATATTTTTCAGACAACTGCCCAATTGCAGCAGGTAGAAGAAAAAACAGACCAATTCCTAATGCCAGTGATATGGCGAGAGTAAGGTACAGAACTGGCCCTTCCAGTTTCTCATCTTCACCTGTTTGGATATTAGCAGAAATTGTTAATGCCCTAGTGCCTAATCCAAGGGCATCCCAAAGTGCGATAATACCGCGTAAAAAAGGTATTTTTATAATTCTGCTTTTATAGATGTTGCTTAGAGGTTCGCTATGTACTACGATTTCTTTATTGGGGGCGCGCATTGCGATCGCAAGGCCTTTAGAACCACGCATCATTACACCTTCAATCACAGCCTGACCACCGTAAAGGGGAAGTTTTTCGCTCATGTCAAAAAAATTTTACGAGTTAGTGAATTATTCGTCAAGCATCAATTGATAACTCTGATGAAATCCTAATTTTTACATGGAGATTTTTATGGAACCCAGTAAATAGTAGTATCGGATGAAGGTCTCAATGCCATTGAAAAATGTGGGCAGGTGAATTTTTTCGTTTGGTGCATGTAAATTATCATCCGGTAAGCCAAAGCCGGTTATAACTGAATCAACTCCCAATGTTCTTTGCATTTGGGCAACGATTGGAACAGTGCCACCTTCTCTCCTGTAAACCGGTTTTCTGCCCCAGGTTTGTTCCATCGCTTGCTCCAGGGCTTTCACTGGTTCAGCGGAACGATCAGTTAAACTGGGGTACGCGCATGATAATTGTTCGAGTTCCCAAGTAACGCTAGACGGGGCATTTTGCTTCAGATAATCGGATAATTGTTGTTTTACCTCATAAGGGTCCTGGTCCGGAACAAGCCGCATTGAAATTTTCGCCATTGCTTTGAACGGCAGTACTGTTTTGGATCCCTCACCGGTAAACCCGGACAAGATTCCGTTGATTTCCAATGTTGGGCGGACTCCTATCCTCTCATATGGAGTGTACCCCTTTTCTCCCCAGAGAACCTCTGCACCAGTTTGTGATTGATAGAATTTTTCATCTAGCGGCAGCCGACCTAATTCTTTTCGCTCATTTTCATCAAGAGGAATGATCCTGTCATAAAACCTTGGTAAATTAATTTTTCCATTTACATCATGCATCCCTGAGATAAGGTCAGATAGAACCTGGGCAGGATTATGAACCACGCCTCCATATGTCCCTGAATGAAGGTCATGACCAGGACCAAATATCCTGAGTTCAAAATAAGCCAGACCCCGCAGACCGTAAGTGATTGTCGGCAGGTTATCGGAAATGATGCCTCCGTCAGGATTAATTACAAAGTCACAATTAAGAAGTGGTTTGTTGTTAGTAATAAATTCATCCAGATTTGGAGAACCGATTTCCTCCTCCCCCTCGATCAGGAATTTGACGTTGAAAGGCAATGGTTCCTGCTGGTTTATCGCTTCGATTGCTTTGAGACTAATTACAATCTGTCCCTTCATATCTGAAGCTCCTCTCCCATATAGATTCTCACCTTTCTGAGTAGCTTCAAATGCGGGTGTTTCCCATAATTCCAAAGGTTCAGCGGGTTGAACATCATAATGACCATAGATTAAGGCGGTCGGTTTGTCTTTGCCCGCCTTCAAAGATTCAGCATATACTACAGGATGACCTTGAGTTGGCATAATTCTTATATTTTCCATCCCAAGATATTGCAATTGATTTGAGACCCATTCAGCAGCATGTTGAATGTCCGATTTGTTATCCGGATTAGTGGATACGGAAGGTATCCTGACAAAATCTATTAGATCATTAAGAAATTTTTCCCGGTTCTTTTTGGCATATTCGAGTGCTTTTTTATTATCTTTAATCATTTATGTCTCCTGATAATTGATGTAGTGTAACAATTTTTTGGTTGGGGATAATTATCTTTGCATAATACCCGCTAATAATATTGTCTTAAAAATTCCATGTTAGAATAAATCACCTGGATCGGTGGTCGTCGCAGGTTTATCCTACTTCGGCGTAGGGAGTATTCTACTCCAAGAATAGCTATCCATATTCTTTCAATCAGTAGTGAACCTTCTGATTTCAGATTATTGAAAAAATCCAAGTATACACCCTTCGAAAAGCGCCTCCGTTCTAGTAACAACCGGTTGTAAAGCGCCGATCCATGCCAATCTGGAAAGAATTCTATTCAGCAAAATCAATTGAGGATGCCTTGCTGGCATTAGCTGGTGCGGAAGCACCAGCTAAGCTTGTAGCAGGGGGAACTGACCTATTTCTGGACCTTCAGCAAGGTCGTCATGCCCCGATTCAAACACTGATAGATGTTACCGCCATCCCGGAGTTGCTGGCAATTGAAACCCGTGGAGATGATTTGTTTATTGGAGCGGGGATTCCGTTAAATTCAATCATCAATTCTCAGCTTGTGCTGCAGAATGCGAATGCATTAATTGAAGCTTGCAGTCTAATTGGAGGCCCACAGGTCAGGAATGTCGCAACATTAGGAGGGAATGTCGCTCATGCATTGCCAGCAGGCGACGGAACAATTGCTCTTATATCTCTGAATGCGAAAGCAGAGATTGCGACTTTAAGCGGGACCAGAGTTGTCGACCTGCAGGATTTATTTTTAGGACCTGGAAATTCTGCTCTGGATCCAGTTAGCGATCTGTTAACCGGCTTCATAATTCCCTTGCGCAAACCATCTTCAGCTTCAGCATTTCGTAGGGTGATGCGCCCTCAAGGTGTGGCAATTGCCATTGTCAATTTTTCAGTCTGGATTGAACGTAGAGCGGAATATATCAATGACATCCGGATCGCGACCGGGCCATCTGGTCCAGTGCCTAAACGGGCGGCAGCCACAGAAAACGTGCTGATGGGGAGCAAGTTTGGGGAAAGCATTTTAATTGATGCGAAAAAGACAATTCTTAAGGAATCGAAATTCAGATCTAGCCGGCATAGAGCTACAAGCGAATACCGCCAGCATATTTGCGGTGTCCTTCTGGAACAGGCATTAAAGTCTGCCTGGGAGCGTTCTGTTAAAAATCTGAATTGATATTATGGTACTCGTGATATTAATCGATAAATAATTTTGAGGTAAAAACTTGAAATCAAGCGTTGAAATAAGGTTGCGTATAAACGGTCGGGAGGTTCATTTTGCGCCACAACCGGGCGAGATGCTTTCTGATTTATTGCGCATCCGGTTAGGACTTACCGGTACGAAAATTGGCTGCAACGAGGATGAATGTGGGATATGTACTGTCTTGGTCAATGGCGAGCCGACTCTTTCCTGCACATATCCAGCTGTTAAAGCTGCTGGAAAAGAAATACTCACAATTGAAGGTTTAGCCAGGAACAACAATGAAGGTGTTGTCCAAAAAGATAGTTTACACCCACTGCAGCAAGCATTTATTGAACAGGGGGTTGTGCAGTGCGGTATTTGCATACCAGGGCAGATAATGACCGCGTATGCACTTCTAAAGAATAATCCAAATCCAACCAAAAATGATATAAAACATGCATTGAAAGATACGCTCTGCAGGTGTGCAGGATATCCATCAATGATAAAAGCGATTCAAGATGCTGCTGAAATGATGAGGACAGGCGAAAAGGCGCCCAAATCCACTGCTATCTCCAGTTCCCAGCCCATGTCAGTAATTGGAAAGATCCATACTCGACCGGATGCTGTAGAGAAGGTGACCGGTAGGGCAATATTTACGGATGATCTCAAATTTGAAAACATGCTCTTTGCGCGTGTTAAGCGAGCAGGCATTCCCCACGCAATCCTGAAAAGACTTGACATAAATAAAGCGCTTGGACTGCAGGGAGTAAAAGCTATACTTACCTCAAGAGATATTCCAGGAGAGAATAATCATGGGTTGGTGATATACGATTGGCCGGTATTGGTGGAAGTTGGTGAACGGATTCGATATGCAGGAGATGCAGTTGCAGTTGTTGCCGCAGAAACAGAAGAAATCGCCTCTCAGGCTGTCGAATTAATCGATATCGAATATGAACCGCTACCCATTGTAAGCAACCCTGTAAATTCCTATCTGCCAGACGCGCCTCAAATCAGTTCCTCTGGTAATTTACTTAAACATATAAAAGTTCGTAAGGGGAAAGTCAAATCCGGATTTGCAGAATCGGATGTGGTGTTGGAACAGACTTTTAATACTTCGATTACAGAACACGCATTTCTTGAACCCGAGTGCAGCATTGCGAGACCGATATCTGACGGACGCATTGAAATATATGTTGGTTCACAAATTCCTTATGCAGACCGCAGTCAGACAGCAAGAGTTCTAGCAATTCCTGAAGATCAGGTGCGAATTCGCGGCCAGTTCATGGGCGGTGGATTTGGTGGAAAAGAGGACATCGCCGGTCAGATACATGCTGCTTTGCTTGCCCAAGCGACAGGACGACCTGTTAAATTACTCTTCGACCGGCATGAAAGTCTTCTAATTCATCCTAAAAGACATGCGACC
This sequence comes from Anaerolineales bacterium, assembly GCA_046259385.1. GTDB lineage: Bacteria > Chloroflexota > Anaerolineae > Anaerolineales > UBA4823 > CAVWDI01. The sequence goes on along the minus strand of JBJYWI010000143.1, from coordinate 28,122 downwards.
CAGATCAAGGTGAAAATTGGCGCCACCAAAGATGGAGTGCTGAAAGCAGTTGAAACCGAATTGTTCGGTGACACCGGCGCTTATGCTTCATTAGGCGAAAAAGTAATGACCAGGGCGACCACACATTCATCTGGTCCGTATGATGTGCCTAATGCCAAAGCGGATTGTTACGCTATGTATACTAACAATCCGCCGGCAGGTGCTTTCCGTGGATTTGGAGTGACGCAATCAGCATTTGCTATTGAAAGTATGATGGATATGCTTGCAGAGGAAATCAATCTTGACCCGATTGAAATTCGCCGTAAAAATATTCTGCGGATTGGAAGCATTACAAATACCGGTCAAAAATTAGGAGAAAGTGTCGGACTTGGGGAATGTCTGGATAAGGTTGAACAAGAAATTAAACGATTGTCCGGTGACAAACCATTTGCATCCCGAACGGATCCAGAGTTTCCTTATTTACACCGGGCATGGGGAATTGCTGTTGCATACAAGAACACCGGACTGGGAGGAGGCGCTCCTGATAAAGCGAATGCCGAGGTAGAACTTTATCAAAATGGGAGATTCGCAGTGAGGACATCTTCAGCTGAACTTGGGCAGGGATTGGTTACAGTCCTTCAAATGATCGTTGCGGAAGAGTTCGGAGTTCCAGCGGATCAGGTTGATGTTCTGGTTATGGATACCGATCTCACCCCAGATGGCGGACCAACAACAGCATCTCGCCAGACATTTGTAACAGGGAACGCGGCTTTATACGCCGCACGTACTTTGCGACAAGCGGTCACAACCTCGCTCGCGGAAAAATATGACCAACCACCGGAAAGTATTCGTTTTGTAGAGGGTCTGGCAGTGGTTAACGGTCATTCTGTCTCCATGGGTGAAGTTGTTTCTATCCTCCATGAAGAAGGGCGTCAACCACGTGTAAGATATGAATACTGGGCACCGGAAACGAAACCACTTGGCGAAAGCGGGGATATGCATTTCGCGTTTTCTTTTGCTGCACAGGCTTCTGAAGTTGAAGTTAATAGCTTGACTGGTGAAGTAAAGGTAATTAATGTGATAGCAGCAACCGATGTGGGAAGGGCATTGAATCCTCTCGGTTTGCAAGGTCAGGTGGAGGGTGGGGTGATGATGGGTCTCGGAAATGCATTAATTGAAAAATTTATTGTAGATGAAGGTATTGTTTTCACTGACAGGATGGCGCGATACAGAATCCCATCGATTATTCATACCCCCAGGATTAAGTCGATTGTGGTTGAACATCCAACCTCAAGCGGACCTTACGGCGCGAAAGGTGTAGGAGAGATTATCAGCATACCCACCTCTCCCGCGATTACAAATGCGATATATAATGCGGTTGGCGTGCGTGTATATCACCTTCCTGTTGACCAGGAAGAAATAGTAGCAAAATTGAATTTACTGGACAATTAGTGGCTGGTACCTGCTGATAATCAGGAATTAATCTTTATTCAAATGGGTGCAAACGATTTATTTTGGCTCGAACTTGCCAGGGAAATTCAGGCTTTATCCCAGACCGGTATTCACTATGCTTCTAACAATTTCGATCTACAAAGGTACCATCGATTGCAGGAAATCTCTGCTGAAATTATAAGTAGAAAAACTGATTTGGATAAGCGGGATATGCTAAGAATCTTAATAAATCAATCAGGCTATGCAACCCCAAAAATTGATGTGCGAGGAGCCGTTTTTAAAGAAAATAAACTGTTGCTTGTAGAAGAAATTAAGGAAAAAGGGTGGACGCTGCCAGGGGGTTGGGCGGATGTAGGAGACTTGCCTAGTCATGCTGTTGAGCGGGAGGTATTTGAGGAATCTGGATTCATTGTAAGGGCAAAGAAGGTTATCGGAATTTACGACGGTAACCGTATTGATCCACTTGAATTATTCCATGCATACAAGATTGTTTTTTACTGTGAAATCATGGGCGGTGAAGAGAAAATCAGTGATGAAACCAGCCAGGTTCGGTTTTTCGGAATTAATGAAATCCCTTCGAAATTTTCTGGTGAACGCACTAAACAACGTCATATCGATGATGCTTTTAGAAACTACTTTGAAGAGGAAACATTTGTTATTTTTGATTAACACCAACACAGATTTTGTTCATGGGAGTTGAAGGATGCTGATTATTAACAGCCGGGTGATTACATTTGACATTCCAAATCAAATACTCGAAGATCAGGCGATTTTTATCTCCGGTGATAGGATTTTTGAGCTTGGTCCTCAGGCTGATCTGTTAAGAAGATACCCGGATGCGGAGCGAGTGGATGCTCGCGGACAATATGTAATGCCCGGTAATATCTGTGCGCATACGCATTTTTACGGGGCTTTTGCCAGAGGGATGGCGATACCGGGTGTAGCCCCGAAAGATTTTCCTGAGATTCTTGAAAAACTCTGGTGGCCGCTGGATAGATCCCTGGCTGAAATGGATGTTTATTATTCAGCAATGGTAATGTTAATTGATGCGATTAAAAATGGTACAACAACATTAATCGATCATCATGCGTCTCCAAATGCCATAGACGGATCTCTTGATCAAATTGCTAGGGCAGTTGAACAGACTGGACTAAGAGCAGTGCTTTGTTATGAAGTAACCGATAGAGATGGCCGCGCGAAAGCCCGAGCAGGTATAAATGAGAATGTTCGCTTTCTAAAGAAGGTGGAGCAGGATCACATTGCAGGAGGGCGCGTAAGCGCCACATTTGGTTTACATGCTAGTTTGACGTTGTCTGACGATACACTTGAAGCCTGTAAACTAGCTGCACCAGAGGGGACAGGATTCCACATACATGTCGCTGAACATGAGGAAGATGAGTATGACAGCCTTCAGAAATCTGGAATGCGGGTGGTGGACAGATTGTTAAAATTCGGGATCCTTGGTCCGAAAACAATTGTGGCTCATGGTGTTCATATAGATGCCAAGGAAAGCTCGTTGTTATCCGAAACTGGCACCTGGGTAACCCATCAACCGCGTTCAAATATGAATAACGGTGTGGGTGTTGCTAGTGTGGAAAGTTTGATCCGCTCTGGTGCGTTGGTAGGTATTGGAACTGATGGTTTTTCGCATACCATGTGGGAGGAGTGGAAGTGCGCTTATTTACTCCAGAAAGTCTGGAACCGCGATCCACGCAGAATGTCTGCCATAGACATTATTCAGATGGGTATCTATAACAACGCAGCGCTTGCAAACCTTTTCTTTCCAGAATCCCAGTTAGGCGTTATAAGACAAGGTGCATACGCGGATTTGATATTTGTTGATTACCATCCACACACACCTCTAACGGTTGAAAACCTACCATGGCAAATTATTTTCGGATTTCAAGAACGTATGGTCACTACAACGATTGTGGGGGGTGTAATATTGATGCGTGACAGGGAATTGGTTACTCTAGATGAGGAGAGGATAATTGCAAAAGCACGGGAACTTGTCCCGGGTGTCTGGGAGAGATACAACCAGCAGTTTAGTTATTGATCAGAACCAAAATTGAAAGACCATTTTTAAGGTGTTTATTATGAATGATGGCAGTTTATCTCCAGAGAGAATAGCTATTATTGGCGGAACTGGAAATGAAGGACCTGGCTTGGCAATGCGTTGGGCTAGCGCAGGATACCGGGTGATCATTGGGTCAAGAGAAGAAAACAAAGCAGTTGAAACCGCTGAACGGCTCAAAACCCAGTTGAGTCTGGATACAATCACCGGTATGCAGAACAATAATGCAATTAGAAATTCGGATATTTGTGTTCTCACGGTTGTTTACAATGCACATCGGGCAGCTTTAGAAAGCCTGAAATTTGATTTGCAAGGAAAAATTTTGATCGATACAACCGCAAGAATAGATTTCCGAGATCCCAAACCTCCAGATCCGCCGTCTGCAGCGAGAATCGCACAGACAATTTTGGGTCAGGACGTAAAAGTTGTTGCTGCCTTTCAGAATGTACCCGCACACGCGTTGAAAAAGGATTTGAATAAACCTATCGACACGGATGTTCTCGTATTTTCGGATGCTAAAGATTCTGCTGATATAACGATTGACCTTGCTAAGGCAGGTGGTATGAGGGCATTTTTTGCCGGAAGCCTTGATAATTCAATCGTGGCGGAAGGTATTACTGCAGTATTGATTGACATTAATAAGAATTATGGTGTAAAAAGTGCCAGCATAAGGATTACCGGACTCGGCAGATAAATCACTTGCTCTTGTTTGGCTGCTGGTTATTATGAATGGGAATATCATAATCATAAATAATTTTAGGGTTGATATTTTTCGAATTCAACATCCATAAATGAAGCTGATCATAACTCCCTTATACGGGATACCTGATATTATTCCTGGCGACAAGCTGGGGAAAATTATTGTTAATGCGATAGTTGATAATAATATCCTTTTAAAAAATTTTGATATTCTGGTTGTAACCCAGAAGATTGTATCCAAATCGGAAAATCGATATGTTGCTCTGTCAGAGGTAAGTCCATCCATTCAAGCGATGGATATCGCAAAACAAGCACAGAAGGATCCTAGAATAGTCGAACTGATCATTCGGGAGAGCAGAGAAATCCTACGTGTTCGACCGGGATTAATGATCGTGGAGCATCGTTTGGGATTTATCTGCGCGAATGCTGGGATCGACCAATCAAATATCAAAAATGAAAGTGGTTTGGCGGATAAATCAGTTTTATTGCTGCCGGAAAATCCTGATCTATCAGCCAAAAAAATCAGGGAAAGTATCCAACAGCATTTTGGATTACAGGTAGGAATACTAGTAATTGATTCTTTTGGCCGTGCATGGCGATTGGGCACAATTGGAACAGCAATTGGGTTCTCGGGACTGCCTGGGTTAATCGATCTGCGCGGCAAGGCTGATATGTATGGCCGGATTCTCCAAACCACAGAAGTGGGTGCCGCGGATGAATTGGCTTCGGCAGCATCACTTGTTATGGGGCAGGCAGACGAAAGAGTGCCAGCAGTGCATGTCAGTGGTTTTCCATATCCTTTGCGGGAAGCAAATCATATTGAATTGATCCGCCCGGTCGGGACAGATTTATTTCGTTGATTGTAATTGGATGATAGTTTGCGAATATAAATTCTAGGCTTATGATTGTATTCTTTAATAAGATGATTAAATGCCAAAACCTTATAGCCGGGTGGGAAAAATGAGTATTGTTGCATTAGCTGGAGGGGTTGGCGGCGCAAAATTTGTGGATGGTATATCAAAGCTGGTTGGAAGTGGGGAATTGACTGTGATTGTAAACACAGGCGATGATTTTAACCATTTAGGTTTGAAGATATGCCCGGACATTGACACTATTTGTTACACACTTGCGGGATTGGCAAATCCGGAGACAGGATGGGGACGGTGCGGTGAAACCTGGAACGCTATGGAAACAATCTCACGGTTGGGTGGACCGGACTGGTTCCAGCTTGGTGATCTCGATTTGGGTTTGCATTTAGAACGCAGCAGATGTATCCAACAGGGTTTAACTCTCAGTCAGGTAACCCTCCAGATTTGCCAAGCATTTGCAATTAAAGATCGTGTAATTCCAATGAGTGATGCAGAAATCCCTACCTTATTATTAACCGATGAGGGAGAATTATCTTTCCAGGAATATTTTGTAAAAAGGAATTGCGAGCCCAAGATTTTGGGTATTCATTTTAGAGGTATCGAGTATGCGAAACCAGCGCCAGGTGTTATTTCTGCAATTCAAACTGCGGATATGATTGTGTTCTGTCCATCCAATCCATGGGTGAGTCTGGATCCCATCCTGACCGTGCCGGGTATTAGAAACGCGGTTATGGTTAAAAAACCAGTTATAGCCATTTCGCCAATAATTGGCGGAAGAACTGTTAAAGGTCCGGCCGCGAAAATGTTTGAAGAGCATGGTATAAAACCGAGCGCTTTTGCGGTTGCTGAACATTTCAAGGAGATGCTCGCAGGTTTTGTATATGATGAAGTGGATAAGAAACTGGATAATAAAATCAAGGAATTGGGAATCAAGACCTTCACAACTAATACACTAATGGAGACGCAAATGGATCGTGTGAGGTTAGCGGATGAGGTAATAAATTTCGCCAGCGAATAAAAACTGAGAGGCAATCACAAAATTAATAAATTGGTTTATGTAGTATTAAGTTATATTAAGAATGCAAACGGATTTAAAATTCTACAATCTAATAAATATCTTGTATTTCAGTTGACAGTAGAAGGATGCGAATCTTATGACATTTTGGGCAATTGTTCCGGTGAAACCATTACGGCGAGGAAAATCGAGATTGGCTGGAATTCTAAGCCCCGATGAACGGACTGATCTTAACAGCCGTTTGTTGTCACATACGTTGGAAACCCTCCAGGGAATTTCTGAAATCGAAAAAGTTCTTGTTGTAAGCCGTGATCAATCCGCTCTATCAATCGCACGTGAATATGGGGCTTTGACCGTTCAGGAAGATGGTGCACCTAAGTTAAATATTGCACTGGTGAGAGCGACGATGGTGGTGAAAAATTTCTCAACTCGGGGAGTGCTGGTCATTCCAGCCGATCTTCCGCTGCTAACACGAGAAGACGTTTATGCCTTGATAGAAAAAGCTGTAGATCCACCGGTGGTTGTTATTGCTCCTGATCACAAAAGAGAAGGAACAAATGGACTACTTATCTCCCCTGCGGGTTTGATTGATTATGAGTTCGGTAAAGATTCCTTTGAAAAGCACAAGTGCAGGGCGGTTGCTGCAGGTGCGCGGCTTGAAATCTGCGAATTACCTTCTTTGGGCTTGGATATGGACCTGCCAGAAGATCTACAGCTGGTTAGCGAGAAGTTGTCAACTTTTACGACAAGGGATAATTATTGATGGTGAAAAAAATTGAGGATTTTGTATAAGATATTTCAGGAGGATGGATATGGTTGATCGAGTGGCTTTATACCTTCAGGATGCGCATGATTTGAGAGATGGTTTGGATTATGTCAGGTACGCAGAAGAGCGTGGATTTGAGGCAGTCTGGCAGGCAGAGTCACGTCTGGTCAGAGACGCCATTGTGCCGATGGCTGCATATGCTGCTGTGACAGAAAAAATTAAAATTGGTTCAGGTGTTATAAACAACTGGACAAGGAATATAGGGCTGCTTGCGGCGACGTTTCTAACCTTAGACGACTTGGCGCCCAACAGGATCATCTGCGGAATTGGGGCATGGTGGGATCCATTAGCGCGAAATGTTGGAATCGAAAGAAAGAAACCATTGAGGGCAATGCGAGAAACAGTAGAGGTATTGCGCCGATTGTTAAATATGGAAAGAGTTACTTATCATGGTGAGTTTCACCACGTGGATGGGATTGAACTGGATGTCGTTCATGGCCGTAAAGAACCGCGTAATGTAGAGATTATGATTGGCGCGACCGGCGAGAAGATGATGGAACTTACTGGCGAGATTGCTGACGGTGTTGTGCTGAATTATTGTGTACCTCCTGAGTATAACGATAAAGCAATTGAATTATTGGCTAAAGGGGGCCGGAAATCCGGAAAAACCTTGGATGATATTGATCGTCCCCAGCTGGTGGTATGTTCAGTAGACCTAGATCATGAGCGCGCTATTGATACAACAAGAGAATTATTGACGCAGTATCTTGCCCAGCAGCCACACATCGCTAAAGCATCCGGCGTTTCTAAGGACGTCGTTGAACAAATCCAGTCGATATTAGGATGGCCAGCAACCAGAGAGCAAATCCAACAGGCAAAGCATCTTGTCCCTGAAGATTTAATTCATCGCATAACTGCTTCGGGGACTCCTGATGAAGCAAGGTCAAAAGTTGAGGAATACTGCAATCACGGATGCACATGTCCGATTTTATATCCGGTCGGAGGAGATGTAAAACTACTTGTTGATACCTTCGCGGCTGATTGACAATAATTGCAGGATAATTTAAAACATCAGTGAGTGTCTTTCTTTACTTACTCACTGATGTTTTTCTATTCTTAAAGCGAAAGACTCACTCTACAGTAACAGATTTCGCGAGATTACGAGGCTGATCAACATCCAGACCTCTCAGAGAAGCGATATGGTATGCAAGCAATTGCAGTGGGATAACGTTTGTCACAGGGCTGAGCATCCAGGGGGTATCCGGAACCCATATCACATGGTCTGCGATATCTGAAATGCGCCTATCTCCTTCAGTAGCAATTGCGATTACGGTTCCGCCACGCGCTTTCGCCTGTTCAATCTGGCTGAACATTTTTCCATACCATGGGTCTTTTGGGGCTATTACAATTACGGGCATATCCTTGTCGATGAGAGCAATGGGACCGTGCTTCATTTCACCCGCTGGGTAGCCTTCTGCATGAATGTAGGAAATCTCTTTTAATTTAAGAGCGCCTTCATATGCAGTAGGCATATTTATTCCACGTCCAAGATAAAGACAATGATTAACATTTAATAATTTATAAGCCAGATGTTCAATTTCTGGTTCATGATCCAGACAGCGGCTTACAAGATCGGGTATTTTTCTTAAATCGGAAATTAGATCTCTTCGTGTATTACTGTCAATTATCCCCCGGCAATCCCCAAGCAGAATTGCGAGCATATAAAGATCGACTAAAGGCGCTGTATAAGCCTTTGTTGAAGCCACACCAATTTCGGGACCGCTCTGCATTGAAATATAACCGTCCGCAATACGCATTGCCTGCGAGCCGATCACATTAACAACCGACCATAATGTTGCACCTTTATTTCGAGCCTCTTCCATAGCCGCGAGGGTATCCGCAGTTTCCCCCGATTGACTTACGACAAGAACAACATCATTTTTATTTATGATGGGATCTCTATACCTGAATTCAGAGGCGATATCTACTTCAACCGGGATTTTTGCAATTTTTTCTATGAGATACTTACCTACCATTCCAGCATGGAATGCAGTGCCGCAAGCTGTAATGAATATTTTATTTATCCGGTCCGCAAAATCAGTTTCCAGATTTAATTCCGGAAGTCTGATTGTATACCCATTATCTGTATCAACTCTTCCTGCGATAGTATCGGTAAGCGATCGAACTTGTTCGTGAATCTCTTTTTCCATGAAATGACGGTATTCGCCTTTTTCAGCTGCGACGGGATCCCAGGCAACCTGCTGGATATCGAACGGGATTTGGTTACCAGTCAGTGAGTATAAATGTAAACCATCCCAAGTAACTTCTGCGATTTGCTGGGATTCCAAAAATACCGCTTTACGGGTATGTTCGAGAATCGCCGGTAGATCTGAAGCAATAAACATTTCACCTGCACCAAAGCCAATAACAACACCTCCAGCATTTCCTATCCTGGCTGCGACAATTTTTTCAGGTTCTGATGAGGAAAGAACGACAATGCCATGGGCTCCCTTGATGTGTGTGAGTGCCATCCGGAATGCATTCACAAGATTGTTATTTGTCGATAAGTATCTTTCAATCAGGTGAACAATAATTTCGGTATCTGTATCAGATTGAAACACCACACCTTCAGTGTTTAATTCCTCCCGTAGTTCAAGAAAATTCTCAACGATCCCATTGTGAACGACCACCACTTTTCCAGTTGATCCCAGGTGTGGGTGAGCGTTACGGGCGCTGGGTTCTCCGTGAGTGGCCCAACGAGTATGTCCGATGCCAACCTTGCCGGCAATTGGATCAGTTTTTACAAGCTGTTCCAGATTATCCAGTTTTCCTGCTTCACGCCTGATTTCGATATTGCCATTTTGAATGACTGCTAAACCAGCCGAATCGTAACCGCGGTATTCAAGTCGTTTCAATCCATTCAGGATAATAGAAGTCGCTTCGCGCGACCCAATATATCCAACTATGCCACACATAATTTGAGTTCCCTCCGATTTTTAGGTTTATATTTACTTTTATACAAAAACTGATAAATATATGGTACGCATTTACCTCTGCGAGCCTTTTTCACCACTCTCCAGGTTTTTGTCCATCCAGTTACCAGGTTGGCATTGTCAAGGAGTTAGTTCGGAGGGAAAGGATCGGGTAGTGGTCCACCCGGAGGGCTTCCGCTGATCTTTCGATTTTCCCGGTTCTTCTCCAAAATAAGATTGCGCCGGTTAGCCTATTCTTGCGAATAGGAACCCTCTTCCTCGTCAACCAGTTTAAAACTGGTCCATGCGCTAACTTTCCCGCTAAATTATGTTTATATAGGCCTCCTAAATTGATTAAGTGATGCAGAAATTATACCTTAAAGAGCGTCAATCCTGACTGGATAGTATAATTATGAGGAAAGATTGACCCGCTTTTCATTTATCAATTAATTTTCAATTACTTCGATTTAGAATAAGGAGATTATTAATTTGAAATCACTGCAGCCAAATTCAAGCATGTGTTTCGCGTGTGGCTTGGATAGTAAAATCGGTATGAAAATGCGTTTTTATAACTCAGGATCTGGAGAGGTCAGAGCCGATTACACGGTAAATGATGAATTCCAGGGCTATCCAGGTATTGTACACGGTGGAGTTGTGGCGGCAATGCTTGATGAAGTAACTGCAAGGGTAAATCTTGGAGGCGACAAACCAAGATTCATGTTTACAGCCCGTTTGAATATCCGTTACCGCCAGCATGTCCCAACAGGAGAAAAACTACACCTTGTTGGAAAAGTCGTGGATAGCAAAAGGAGAACTGTAGTAGCTCAGGGGGTGATATACAATCTTAATGGCGAGGTGCTTGCGGAGGCGGAAGCTTTGTTGGTTGATATCCCAGAGAAGGAAATGAAATCACTCGATCCTGAAGAGCTAGGATGGAGAGTTTATGCCGCTGAGATTTAGGCTTAATTCAAAAGCCGTATGTTCTTGGATACTATGGAAGAATTATGATAATTGAATATCACCGTCCCAAGGAGTTGAAAGAGGCGTTGGAACTAATCGGGCGTTCTAATCCCCGGACTTATCCGCTGGGAGGAGGATCATCTATAAACCAACCTGGGGATGAGGAATTTGCGGTTGTTGATTTACAGGACTTGAATTTAAATCAACTTCAGAAAAACCAAAATTCATTCTTTTTCGGCGCAAAAGTCACACTGCAGAATCTTTTAGATTTCTTTACGGGGCTTGAGCCAGATTCATTTGCTGGAAAATCTGAACTTGAAAAGGCAATCCGTCATGAAGCTTCCTTCAATCTGCGTCAGGTCGCCTCAATCGCTGGCACCGTCGTATCTGCCGATGGTCGTTCCGCTTTTGTGACAAGTTTATTGGCTCTGGATGCGGTGGTAAAAGTAATATCACAAGATGGAGAAGCCGAGAGGATAAATATAGGAGATTTGTTTCCTCTCTGGAAAAAGGGTAATCGAGGTAAATTGATACTTGAGTTTGAAATTCCCAATAATACAAATTTTGTTTATCAATTTGTTGCTAGAACACCAGCGGATTTACCAATTGTGTGCTGTGCGGTAAACAAGTGGCCTTCTAATCGCATCAGAGGCGCCCTCGGTGGGTATGGGGATTACCCGAAAATGTTTTTTGACGGTACTGATGAAGGTGGGATTCAAATTGCTGCAGAAGATGCATACAGCCAGGCAAATGACCATTGGGCGTCCTCAGAATACAGGAGTCAAATTGCGGGTATGTTAGCAAAACGATGTGTAAACCTGATAAGTGTTAGCTAGATTCTTTTGATAAGTATACGAATAAGCATTGGCGAAACATAGTCATGGAAGGATGAATATGAAGGTAATCCTTCAAATAAACAATCAATCTTTTGATTTAAATATCCAACCCGGAGAAGTCCTCTTAAAGACCCTGCGCAATCTCGGTTTTTTTGGCGTAAAGCACGGCTGTGAAACCGGCGAGTGTGGCGCTTGCGGGGTATTGGTGGATGGTAGAACTGTAAATTCTTGTGTCTATCTTTCAGCCCAGGCTGAAGGACACGAAATTCGGACAATTGAGTCGCTCGGCAAACATCCTGAATTGGGTTGGAAGGAATCTAAAGGCCTTCATCCTATCCAGGAGGCATTTGTTGAAACAGGTGCTATCCAATGTGGTTTTTGCACCCCTGCCCAAATCCTGGCGGCAAAACAGCTATTAGATCTCAATCCAAATCCTAGCGAAGTGCAGATCAGGGAAGCACTTTCTGGTGTTCTGTGCCGGTGTACAGGGTACTTAAAACCTGTTCAGGCTGTCCAAATAGCTGCTGCGAGGATGAGGGGAGAGCAAATTGGACCGATTATGTTCCCAGGGAAATCTGACTTCGATAATCTGATCTATGAGAAGCCGTTTGAACATATAAATCCGGAAGATGAAACACCTGGTGGCGATATCAATTTGACTGGTTATTCAACAGTAAATACCAGAACACAGGTTTTACCCCGTATGCATGTCGTATCGGAAGTTGGAGAAAAGACGAGTGTTGGAAAACCAGAGGTCAAAGTGGATGCTCTCAAACTGGTTCAGGGTAAACCAGCCTTTACCGCTGATATTCACAGGCGAAATATGCTTTATGCCAAGGTGCTTCATAGCCCCCATGCACATGCTCTCATAAAAAGTATTGACACCAGCAAAGCGTTGGAGTTGCCCGGTGTTGCAGCGGTGTTAACATGGAAAGATATTCCCCGAAAAATATTTTCTACAGCTGGGCAATCTGATCCAATTCCAGGACCTTTGGATACTTTCTCGTTGGATAATCGGGTTAGATTTGTAGGAGACCGGGTTGCATTTGTAGCCGCGGAAACAGAAGAAATTGCCAGTAAAGCTATAAGTTTAATAGAGGTAGAGTATGAACCGCTTCCGGCAATTCTGGATCCTGAGAAATCAATGAACCCCGAAGCAGTGAAAATTCACCCGGAAAAGGAATATGTCAATTTTGCTGATTCGGACCCGGATAAAAATCTGGCTGCTTATATTCATATTGATATTGGGGATATCGAAAAAGGATTTTCAGAAGCTGATCATATTTTTGAGTACGAATACAGCGTTCCAAAAGTACAGCAAGCACACATTGAACCGCATGTCGTTATTACCTACTGGGATGAAGATGACCGCCTTGTAATCCGAACAAGCACCCAGGTACCTTTCCATGTACGCAGAATACTTGCGCCAGTTCTGGAACTGCCAATAAAAAGGATTCGAGTGATTAAACCACGCATCGGGGGTGGATTCGGCGGGAAACAGGAAGTTTTGGTCGAAGATGTCGCGGCACATTTGACTATTGCAACCGGTCGCCCGGTTTATTACGAGTACACTCGCGAAGAAGAATTTATCGCTTCAAGGGCACGTCATCCGATGAGAATTCAGATGAAAACCGGAATTAAACAGGATGGTTCTATCACTGCAAATAAAATGAAAGTGCTGACCGATACAGGCGCATATGGTTCACACGCGCTAACCGTTACAGGGAATACAGGCCATAAGTCTATGGCGTTATATGTTGGTGATGGCGAATATCGAAAATCGCCAAATATACAATTTCATGCTGATATTGTTTACACCAATACGGCTCCAGCCGGCGCATACCGCGGTTATGGGGTCCCTCAAGGGTATTGGGCTGTCGAGCGTCAGATGGAAAAAATCGCGCGTGAAATGGGATTCGATCCGCTTGAATTTCGGCTGAAAAACGCCCTCAGAGCTGGAGAACTGCACCCATTCAGTACTGCCTGGAGTGAAGGTAGAGAACCAAGACCTGAAATCATTGAAACCTGTGGTTTGGAAGAATGCGTTGCTCAGGGTAAAGCTGCGATTGGCTGGGATCAGAAATTTAATAACGAGGAATGGAGAACAGGTTCGGATAAACGATATCTAAAAAGAGGTATTGGCGCTGCGCTGGTAATGCAGGGCACTGCAATTCCTTATCTTGATATGGGCAGTGCCAGTATTAAGATGAACGATGATGGATCATTTAATTTACTGGTTGGCGCTACAGATTTGGGAACAGGCTCAGACACTGTTCTTGCTCAAATGGCGGCAGAATTACTGGGTGTCCCTTTAGATGATGTAATTGTGTATTCTTCAGATACAGATTTCACACCTTTTGACAAGGGGGCGTATGCTTCAAGCACTACATATATTTCAGGTGCCGCAGTAGTAAAAGCAGCAGAGCAAGTAGCTGAAAAAATTAAATCGCGAGCCGCGAAAATGTTCAATGTTGACAAGGACCATCAAAAGAACGCGAAGCCAGTTTTGCCAGAGGAGATCATTTTACGTGACCGGTTGGCGATAGCTGGCGAAAACCGTTCTATAACATTATCTGAAATTGGCCATAATTCCCTGCATCATGAAGATCAGGAACAAATTATGGGAATTGCTTCTTACATGTCTGAAGTTTCTCCACCTCCATTTGCGGCTCAATTTGCAGAAGTAACTGTAGATGTCGAAACGGGCCAGGTTACTGTTGATAAACTGGTCATGGCTGTTGATTCAGGTGTGATTGTCAATCCCGTCACTGCCTCCGGGCAGGTTGAAGGCGGGATGACTCAGGCTCTCGGGTATGCAGTTTGTGAAGAGATGTGTTATGACGATAAAGGAGATATTAGGGAGAAGGATCTGAGAGATTACCATATTTTTCAGGCAAATGAGATGCCCGAATTGGAGACGATATTTGTTGAAACGTTTGAACCCACTCATCCGTTTGGAGTAAAAGCTGTTGCTGAAATACCAATGGATGGCGTAGCGCCGGCAGTGGGAAATGCCGTCTTGAATGCCTGTGGAGTGAATATTGACCATAATCCAATTCTCCCAGAGAAAGTCTGGAGGGAATTGAATAAATAAATCAGGTATAAAATTCGTTTAGCCTGAGATAAATCTCAGATGTAAAAAGGTTTCACTAGAGGTTCACGGTATAAAAATAATCTAGGATAGTAAATAAGTAATATGAGTCCAACTTATGTAATAGGTCATGTAAATCCTGATACGGATTCCATCGCTTCTGCAATCGGTTACGCCTGGTTCCTAGGCGAGAGCGAGGGAGGAGAAATTATTCCAGCCCGGGCCGGGGCGATCAACCCTCAGACCACCTGGGTTTTAAACAAGCTTGGTATCGATCCTCCTACACTCTTGACCGACGCTTCACCGCGCTTTGAGTCAGTTGCTCGCCGTCTGGACACAGCAGAGCCAGATAGTCCTTTGAGGGAAGCCTGGGCAATATTAACCAGAACTGGCGGTATCGTGCCAATTGTAAACCGTGAAAATGGTATTCCTTTTGGGTTGATCACGGGTTTCAGTTTATTTAAATATTTAAGTAAATATGTCGGTCCGCATCCTCGCAGCCAGGAGATGCGCATAGCCGAACTACTTGACTTGCCGTCCAGGGAAGCCTGCGATACAAAAGTCCCGAAATTCCAAGCCAGCACACGCATCAGGGACGTTATCAATCGAATTTTACGAGAAGAGCATAATGAATTTATTATCGTGGATGAACAGGGAGTTTACCTGGGAGTAGCACGACAGAGAGATGTTCTAAACCCACCCAGAATACGGATTATATTGGTCGATCATAATGAACCCGGTCAGTCTTTAGGCGCCGTGGAGGAAGCTGAGCTGGTGGAAATTCTCGACCATCATCGGTTAGGGAATATGTCAACCCACATTCCGATAAGGTTCTCCGTGGATATTGTTGGAAGTACAAGTACATTGGTGGCGGAAAGGATTGAAGACGCTGGATTAAGCGCGCCACCCCATATTGCCGGGGTTTTATTAGCAGGACTGCTTTCTGATACTCTGATTTTCACCTCACCAACTACAACTGACCGAGATCACCAGGCTGCTGAAAGATTAGCCCGCTGGTCGTTTATCCCTTCTGGTCCGCTTGCAGGGGAAACGATTGAGACGTTTGGCGAGCAGGTAATTAATGCTGGAGCAGTGCTGGCTACCCGTGAACCTGATGAGATTGTGAATACAGATCTTAAGATGTATGAAGCTGGTGTGTATAAATTTGCTATCGCACAGGTTGAAGTTACAGATTTAGTGCAGTTATCTGAAATGCAGGCGGACCTGTTGAGCGCATTAAAATCTTTACGGGAGAAGAATGGATTGAACTTCACAATGCTGATGGTTACAGACGTTGTAGAGAATGGGAGCAGGTTATTAATAGAGAATGCGCCGCCAATTTTAGACGACTTACCTTACCCCCGAGAGACCGATGGAACCCGGATGGCAAGAGGTGTTGTCTCCCGCAAAAAACAATTATTGCCGATAATTCTCGGTTTGCTGGAGGAATAAGGATAGATTTAAATAAATCAATGATGCGGAGCAGAGTATGTGGAAGAGTTATTACAATGTAACAAGCATTAAAGATGCTGTCCAAATCCTAACTGAGGAAGGTGAACAGGCTAGAATTATCGCCGGCGCAACGGATTTAATGATTGAGATTGAGAGGGGGATTCGCCCAGGGATTAAAACGCTGGTAGATATCACCCGGGTATCGGGGTTAGACAAAATCTACCAGGATGAAGATGGTTATATCCACATCGGTCCTCTTGTAACACATAATCAATGCGCATCATCTGAGTTACTAAGAGAACGAGCATTCCCGTTGACGAAAGCCGCCTGGGAAGTCGGGGCGCCTCAAATTCGCAATCGGGGAACTATCGCTGGCAACCTAATAACTGCATCGCCGGCAAATGATACGATCACTCCTTTGATGGCTCTTGGAGCAAAAATTAAACTGCTTTCGGGAAAAAGTGAAAGGATTGTTAATCTTTCTTATTTCTACACTGGTGTAAGAACGACCGTTATGAGACCGGATGAAATTGTGGTGGATATATTTTTCCCTGCCATGAATATATACCAGCGAGGTACCTTCATAAAAATAGGCCTTCGTAAGGCACAGGCAATTTCTGTCGTAAATGCCTCGATAATTGTTGAGTTTTCTGATGGGGCCAGTGCAACGAGAGGTGAAAGAAAAATTCAAAATGCAGTTGTCACTTTAGGTTCCGTGGCACCGACAATAATACATGCACGTAAAACATCCGACTATTTAACTGGCCGTGAGCTTGGTAAGGATACAATCACTGAAGCGGGTAGGATCGCAAAAACCGAATCTCAACCGATTGATGATATAAGGGGATCCTCTGATTACCGGAGAGAGATGGTAAAAATATGTATTGAACGGTGCTTACGAGAGGTTAAGAACGGTACTGAGAAGAAGGCAGTTCCTGCGAGTCCTGTCCTTCTTGTTACAGGTTCAACCAACGGAGGTAAATCAACACTGGAAGTAAGTACGAAACACCAGGCAGGATCAAGAATTAAATTAAAAGTGAACGGTAGATACTATGAATTTGACAACGGTTACAACAAGTCCTTGCTAAGGTTGTTACGGGAGGAAGCCGGTTTGATAGGAACGAAGGAGGGTTGTGCTGAAGGGGAATGCGGGGCATGTACTGTCTTTATGGATGGGAAGGCAGTTATGAGTTGCCTAGTGCCAGCTGCTAGAGCGCATCTTTCTGAAATAGTCACCATCGAGGGCCTGGCTAGTGATGGCAGGTTAAATCAAGTTCAGGAGGCGTTTATCTCAGAGGGCGCGGTCCAATGTGGTTATTGTACTCCTGGGTTTATTATGTCGGGAACTAAACTGCTTGAAGAAAAACCGCACCCTACGCCAGATGAAATCCGCCAATCCATCACAGGAAATTTATGCCGCTGTACCGGTTATTACAAAATAATCAATGCTATTGATAAAGCCCATCAGCTGAAACCATAAAACAGCAACTGTTAAAACAATGGAACGTACGATTCCAACAACTGAATCAGAAGAAATTGAACTTTATCAGAGGACGTATTATTCGTTACTGCGTTCATCAGCAGAGGTCAAAATACGCTCCCTGGAAGAAGTTCATGCTGGTATGAACTCCCTGCTTCATCCTTCCGCAAGAAATGAAATGTTGGATATGTCGGCATTCATATATAGCTTGTTGAGACTGCCAATTGAGATGCCGGAAATACGGCTAGTCATTCTTGGACAATCTGAAGAAGTATTTAAACGGGCGGGTTTCTCAGATGTGACTAATTGGAACATTTCTTCTGCGCCTGCCAGGCGGCGGCGCTGTTACTTTGATGGTGAAGACCAACTGGCTTGTTTCATTGCCAGCAGATCTGATATAGATGACGTGATTCCATTATTGACCGCTTTTCAAATTGAATGGAATAAATTCCACAACAATTTACGCCGGTTGCCTTCATCGATTTTAATTCCTGAACTGTGCAAAAATCAGGCTGGTTATTCAACTTTAGCTGAATTACTGGGGGTCCCATCAGAGGATTTCGATCGATTATATGCGATATGGGATCGAGATTTTGGATCTTACATGGAAGAAATTGCCTCTTCACCAAAAGATCTCAGAGTCCAGCTATTAAGCGGATCATTGATTGCATATCGCAGGGCGACTAGGTCCTGGTGGGATAATATCGTCGAAGAATTTCCACAAATTACTGGCAGTCAGGTTTATTTTGTTTCAAGCAACACCCACAGTTTACGAAATATTGTCTCGGGTTTCACACGGAGGATCGAGGATGAATTAATCCAGTATTTGGAAAAACCTGGCAATACCGGACTCTATAATGAGTGGAAGGATATAACGGAAGGAATAGTTCATTCTAGCAGAGAAAATTTCCTGTATTACTTGATCAGAAAGTATCGACAGGAGAATGGCGGCAGTTACCTTTCTGAGCAACAGGAAAACCATGAAAAGAAGTGTGGAATTCACCGGATATCTGCAGGAGAGACCTTTGAGATTGAAGCACAGGTTATTGAACTGTCGAAAATTAATACAGATTTTCTAGATCCGCGGATTTCAAATAATTCAGAGTTACCAGAAAATTTTAACGATACATTGATCTTAAATATTGATTATCCCCTAGGAATGGCTGCGTATAACATTCTCACCGAAGTGGCGACAAACGTGGGTGCTATACTTGGAATCTATATAATGGGAAAAGCAGCTACATTGAATGGAGTTGTCGGTGACGTTATGATTTCAAACGTTGTCCACGATGAGCATTCCCAGAATACATTTTTATTTACCAATTGTTTCAAAGCTGGAGATTTAGTTCCAGACCTTGTCTATGGGACTGTTCTGGATAATCAAAAAGCTGTAACCGTGCAAGGAACTTTCCTGCAAAATTCCAGATATATGGATGTTTTTTACCGGGAAGGATATACTGATATTGAAATGGAAGCCGGTCCATATCTTTCAGCAGTTTACGAAATGTACAGACCAAACCGGCACCCTATCAATGAGATCGTAAACCTTTATGAATTACCTTTTGATCTGGGCATTATGCATTATGCTTCAGACACACCGCTCGGTAAAGGGAAAAACCTGGGTGCAGGCAGTCTCTCATATTATGGGATGGATTCGACATATGCGGTAACGCTTGCAATACTGCGGCGAATTTTAAACCGGGAGAGAGAAAGGGACGTTATCAATTTCAATCAACAGAATTTGCTGGCTAAATAAATGCATACTCAAAAATTGGGGGAAATTTACGATCTTAGAACTCGAGCTTTTCGTCAATCATTCAACCGCTTTATCTGCTTGATCCAGCGCTTTATCAATAATTGAAAAACCTTCTTCCAGTTGTTCTGGATTGATACATAGTGGGGGGACGATTAGAATTGTTTGCCAGTGGGTATAAAGATATAAACCACGCTCAAGCAAGTATTTACGGAGTTGTTCCATCTCCGGGCTGGTTTTGTTGTAAAGCGCCATGGGTTCTCTGGTTTCCCGGTTGCGGACAAGCTCAATAACACCAAATAAGCCGATTGACCTGACATCTCCAACTGAAGGGTGCTGCTCCCCCAGTTCTGTCAGTAAATGTCTTAAGTGAATTCCATTCTCCTTTGACTTATTGATCAAACCATCTTCCTGGATAACTTTTATATTTGCTACAGCCGCGGCAAGCGAGATTGGATGGGAATTATATGTAAGGCCTCCCTGGTATTTATAATCATTAAAGAATTCAAAAATATTCTTTCTCATACCCACCGCGCCCAGCGGTGCATACCCTGAGGTCAATCCTTTTGCCATTGTGATCAAATCCGGGACAACATCCCAATGTTCAACTGCGAACCATTTCCCTGTCCGTCCGAACCCACTCATTACTTCATCTGCAATGAGCAATATATCATAACGATTACAAATCTCCCTTATCCCTTGTAAATAACCCTCAGGCGGGATGATCACACCATTTGTACCAGTTACCGGTTCTATGATTATCGCTGCAATCGTGTCCGGACCTTCAAATTGAATAATCTCTTCGAGGTGATTAAGATAATCGAGGCAAAAATCGTTCTCGGGGATGTCTGGATTTGTGCGATGGAAAGTAGAGCGGTAGCGGTAAGGGTCGAGAAAATGGACGACACCAGGCATCAGGTTTGGTTCCCATTCCAGCCTTCTTGGATCGCCTGTTAATGCTATTGCGCCCATTGTCGCGCCGTGATATGAACGGTACCGGGCTAAAATTTTATGTCTGCCAGTAAAAGCGCGCGCCAATTTGACAGCATTTTCATTGGCGTCTGCTCCGCCCAAGGTGAATAAGAAGTGATCTATACTTTCTGGTGTAATTTCCGCTAGGAATTTACCCAGTTCTGCCCTTGGTCGGGTCGCCATCGGCGGTCCTGCAAATGGCAGTTGGATTGCCTGTTCAATAATGGCATCTATTACTCTTTGATCTCCATGACCAATATTGGCACACATGACCATTGAATTAAAATCTAGGTACCTTTTTCCATTAACATCCCAAAAATAAACTCCTTTTGCCCGTTTCACTGGGATTGGAGAGACCTTCGATTGGGCAGACCAGGTCCAGAAAGTGTGCTTGAGGGAGAGAGATAGAATATCGGAATCAGAAATTTCACTCATTAAATTTCTCGTAGATAATATTGATTTTCTGGTAATCTTAACATGAATATATGAGTATTCAAAGATAGTTATTCTGAAATTTTCTTATTATCTCTTTTTGAAACAAGATATTAAAGATGATCGATAGTTTAGTTTTGGGAATTTAGATTTGTTATACGGAAATTGTATTGTAATGAAATGGTTTTCCAGGGATTGGCGTGATATTGAGTAGTATGGTTTAGCGATTATCGAAGAATTTACAATTTTTTTTAAACTTGGAGGGAGAAATGAGTATATATACTTTGGCGGTTGGGCTTCATAATATCATCCGTTAGATTGTTTTCATTCTTGGAATAAATGCATTATTTAGGGCAATATTCGGTTGGGTTAAGAAGCGTTCCTGGAGCCAGACTGATAGAAAAATTGCATTATTTTACACAATCGCCATTGATATTCAATTGCTGCTGGGGTTGGTGCTATTCCTTTTTATTAGTCCGAACACAACCAGAATATTTAAGGATTTCAGTGGGGTAACGAATAATCCGACCGTACGCTTTTTCGTGATCGAACATACAATTATGATGTTTCTGGCAGTTGTATTTGTACATTTTGGAAGTGCGACCACAAAAAAGGATATACCAGACGATTCAAAATTCAAACGGATGGCAATCTTGTTTGGATTAGCGCTGCTAGCTTTAATTTTAGGGATGCCCTGGGATCGACCATTAATCCCCGATTTTAAATAAATCCTTTATTTTGGAAAGAGCAGTAATTCAATATCTCAGGTCAAATAATCACGTAACTGAGTCGTTATTTAATTTTTAATCCATATGCCGTCTTGAAAGCTCTTCCTTGAAAAGAGTGAGCTTAATATCCCTGGATATAAAGAGTACCAAGGAGAGGTAATCGAGATCGGATATTTCTTCGATTATGCGCTGATCACCCTCACTACTCTGCTCCGCTCTGTCAACCCGGGAAATTAAGGTGTTGCCCGGGTTGATCTGCCTATAGATTTCTGCATGTTCGCCAAAGCGTAAACGGATTAAATATCCTCCCATTTTTCAGGATCAATTAAATTAAGGGTATAGGAACCGAATAAAAATCTTTTAAAAGTACAATCAGGTTACAATTTTCGGTCATTATTTCAGAGTATATGTCCCAACCAGTTATCCCGAATTCCACGCTTCTATCTTTCACGCGAGTGACGATATCGCTTGTTCTTTGGAATATTACCTTAATCTCGGACAGGCTAGGCATGCTGGCCTGATACTACCGCAGATGAAGCTTCAAAAATGGCATACCAGCATTAGAAAATAAATCTAGAGCTTAGGAAGCCCGGTGATCTTTGCTGGGTAATGCTATCCTTATGGGGTCAGCAGATGGAGTCATATAATTTTTCTTAGGTTTATAAGATTGCCGACATTTGAATAATATCTACAAATAAATTTATAAAAAGGAAACGCTCCCGGGCAGGGAGCTTTTATAATTGATGCTAAACAAAAATTCAATTATCGACAATTAAACGTAAACGTTCCCAGAATATCTACCGGTGAAATGGGTATGCGCATGATGGAAGATGGATTTTGATAGTTCCATATTGGGAAAAATTTTAGCAAATGAGAATTCTTATTAGAAGATATTCAAATCAGGACGAAACTTTGGCTCTCGCAATCAGCGCGTTATAGATATAGTTTTCGAGCAAAGGCGCGTATTCAAAGATTGTAAAATTGTGGCTGGTAAATGTCTGCAAAGTTAGGCGCCCGTCAATACAAATTGTAACCAAACCGTAGGCATTCTTGTCAGTACCTTTGGTCCCCAGTAAAAGGACAGCATCACTTCCCGCTGATTTCTTCATTAAATCGCCAACATCATAATCGTATGCCCAGTAACTTGTTGTATCCGTAAACTTTAAACCACTGTTTGGTTGGTTTAATACGGGATGATCACTCTCCAAAGGGTAAAGCACCATACCTTCAGGTGGGATTCGAAGCCAATTTTTATCAAATTCAACCCCACAGCGCCTAAGAAGGGAGGCGGCTGCGCCATTATATGATTTATCCAGAAACCAGGTCTCAAGAATTACCGAGGATCCTTTGTCCAGAGCATCTGTGGCATAATTGAAGAATTCTCCTGGTGTACTTTTTCCATGATGTTCAGACGCAATGATTACTAGATCCCAGGGATTTCCATCCGGCGCGCCTGCTGTCAGTTCAGATTTCAGACGGCCTTTGGCGCTCCCAACATTGGTGAAGCTCAACCCCATGTTAGTGAGGGTCTCACGGAAATATCTAACTGCTGCGGGATCATAATGAACGTCTTCATAAAGAAGAATTCTGGCATTTTCATATAGTGTATTGACATCAATCGCTGTTTCTTCAGTTTGGATTGGTTCGGAAACATCAACATTTTCAGTAGGCACAGTTTCAGATACGATTTCCATTATTTCTTCGGTTTGAGCAGGTTCCACAACAACTGGTTGTGTTTCAATTGCTTCTGCCTCCATATCCTGGTTTTGAAATTCTGTCGTGATAACAGGTTCAACAACAGGGTCTTGCGTAGCCATTGCAGCCTCGCGTGCCAGGACTGTTTGTTGGATAGTCAATGCGGTGAGTGTCTCCTGAACGGATTTATCCTGTTCTCCAAAGGAGAGTCCACAGCCAGCAATTAAAAAGGATGCAATTAAGATAGGAATCAGCAACCTCGATGATTTAGTTTGATTCTTCATATTCATCTTGTTTAAGATTGTGTGAAAGAAAACGGGTCACTGAGCACCTAAGAACTTATTCTTCAACACATAAGTAATCGTATTTTCCCACAATGGGACAATTTCTTCCTCGGCATAATCATGTGAGCTGAAAGTCTGGATGATAAACTTTCCACCATCACATACTGCCAATGTTCCATGTGTATTCTTCTCAGTAGCTATAGTACCCATAAGTAATTCGGCCCCTTCCTTCTTTCCTGAGAGTTTTATAAAATCTCCCAGATCACCAAACCAGTAAATTGCTACATTTGTGAACTTGAAATTTTTATTCGGTTCGTTGAAAATCGGGTGGCCGGCTTTGTTTGGAAGAGGCCATTGGAGATAATCATTTGAGTCCCAGGTTTTGTTCACATAATCTTTCTCAAATTCCACACCGCATCTGTTTAATGTTGATGCTATTGTCCCTCTTGATATATCATCCATGTACCAGATTTCAAGGATAACTGCAGATCCGTTATCGAGAGCCTGGTTTATATATTCGAAATACTCTCCCGAGACTGCGCCTCTTACTTCTAATGCTACAATCACCAGGTCCCAATTCTGTGTAAGCAGGTCAGATTTCAACCAGCCCTTTGCACTGCCGTCGTCTTTGTATTCTAAATTCATATTGTCCAGTGCAGCTTTGACGTATCTCTTAGTCCCACGTCTGTTGACCATATCCTCAAACAGCAGAATTTTTGCATTTTTCATCATGCTGTCCACATCACCGGCAGGTTCCACCGCAGGCTGATCGGAACTCGTATCTTCCTGGGACTCGGTTTCCTGAGGTTCCGCCTGCTGAGCGGCAAGGGCTTGGGCGACAGCTGTTTCTGTTGCCTGCATAGCTTGGTTTGCTGTAAGAACGTCCAAAGCAAGTTGTGTCTGGGTAGCCTGCAATGCAAGATCCGGCTGTTGGGCTTGATCCTGCTGTTGCTGAACAGCATTTTGGGCTGCTACAGTTTGTTGGATGCTCAACTCCATCTGAGTTTCTTGAAGAGATGTATCTGTAGAAGTTGATGGCAGAGATATACAGCCTATAATTGCGATCATAAGCGCGCCGATAAATAATGCAATACCAAAGTTATTTCGAGTGAAGCTATTTTGCCTTTTCATCTCTCTTCCTCCTCAATGGATTTTTCCTATTGTAAACGGTTAATAAATTTCCTGTTTCTTAACAGGAAGAGCATATTTTAACCTGCTTATGGGAATTATAAAACAAATGCTATTGCACGAGAAGATAATAAGCAGAAAAGTTAGCATGGTTGTTATGTCAAAGATTATGAACCAATAATAATAGAAGCAGTAAAATTATTAAAACAATGATTGGAATATCTCTCATATTTATTGAGTAAAGATCATTTTAAGAGCTTACTTATGCGCCAAACTAAGCGATTTATGGCAAGTTTTCTGGTATTTCTTTCAATTGTCGCATTGATTCTACTTTCGAGTGGATTATCCAGTTTGAAATTGAAACCTGGGGTTCTTTTTCAAGATGGTTTGATGCGGGAATTGCAAGAACTTCTCTGGGCTTCCGAAGGTCTGCTGGATTTGACCCTTGTATTGTTCATTATTCTCCCGGTAATTGCGGCAATACTCATTTCCCTTCAACCTTTACGTTCCAATGTCACCCTCCAAAGAAAAAGAAGTATTCTAACCAGTATTATTCAATTGGGATTTTTAATTCTCGCAATACTTTTGCTCAAGCGACGTGTAAATTTGCAGGATTTTCAATTAGAGGTTTCGAAAAGGATAACCGGTAACATTGCTGATTTTAATATTTTTACTTCTCAGACGGCGGTTTCAAGTCTCCCTTGGTGGCTGAATTTTATATTGAGCTTCTTACTTATTGGCACTGTACTTTTGATAATTGTAAGAGCTCTTTTTACAACACAAAGCAACCAAAATCCCGTCCCTTTAATATCAAAAAAAGCTGAACTCACTGTTGATGCGATAAATAGAGGGAAAAATTTTAATAATGTGATTCTGGATTGCTACTATGAGATGACGAGAATTTTACTGGAGCAAAGAGGCTTATCACTTGAGAAAACAGTCACTCCGCGTGAATTCGAAAAACAATTGTTAAATTTAGGATTCTCTGAAAAACCCGTTATCTGGCTTACCAGAATCTTTGAGCGAGTGCGATACGGAAATCTGGAGATTGAAGAGGAGGATCAGAAACTGGCAATCCATTGCCTTGAAGAAATCCGAGATGAGGGAGAGAATTTTTAATGAGAAATAGATTTACAATTGTTGCGATAACTATTCTTAATGCAATTCTTGCAGCTTTCATTTTAAGAGACTATTTATCACAAAAATTATTCATTCCACTGATTAATTTAGCCCATTTTTTTTTGATAATAATTGAATCCTTGCCACAGATTTTCTGGTGGGCGCTCCTGGTTTTAGGATTGGCTATTTTTATATTCAGGAATATGAAGATAAGCGCTGTAAAAAAGCGGGAAAAAGCGATTGTAAATACCAATACCCTTGGTTTAGTGACTGATTGGAATAGAATGATCGAACAAGCAAAAAAGGGGAACTATTCCAGGTGGGTGTTGATGATAAGGACAGTGGATTTACTAATAGGCATTTTGGCGTATCAACACAGGTTATCCAAGGATCAGATTAAGGAAATGATCATATCGGATGAAATTAAATTACCTCAAGAAATCAGAGCTTTCTTGTATCGAG
The DNA here is from genome assembly GCA_046259385.1 of Anaerolineales bacterium. Taxonomy (GTDB): domain Bacteria; phylum Chloroflexota; class Anaerolineae; order Anaerolineales; family UBA4823; genus CAVWDI01. The sequence goes on along the minus strand of JBJYWI010000143.1, from coordinate 1,904 downwards.
GCATTCATTCGACTTCGTTCCAACATTTTCTGGAAAATGAACCGAAACACCGCCAGGATGATATCGAAATGGATATTGGAAATATATTGGATTACTTTGAAACGGACATATCTTAGACTGAGGAAAATCATATGTTGAATGCCCAGGAAATCTCGGATGTTTACCAAGATATTGCTGCTGAAGTTGAGCATGCAATAATCGGTAAACCTGGATTGATCAAAAACATCATCGCAGCTATTCTTGCAGGAGGACATATTCTTCTTGAGGATTATCCAGGATTAGGTAAGACAATTTTGAGTAAAAGCATTGCAAAGGCCACTGGCTTAAGATTTTCACGCATTCAATTCACCCCGGATCTTCTCCCAGCGGATATCACTGGAAGCTATGTTTACAACCGCATTGAAAATAAATTTGAATTTAGAATGGGTCCGATTTTCTCGAATATCATTCTTGCTGATGAAATTAACCGCGCTTCGCCCAAAACCCAGTCGGCTTTACTTGAAGCAATGCAGGAGCGCCAAGTCACTGTTGATGGCAGAACAAAGGAATTAACTGAGCCTTTTGTTGTTATCGCCACTCAGAATCCGATTGAATATGAGGGCACGTTTCCTTTGCCTGAAGCGCAGCTTGATCGATTTCTCGTTAAGCTGGGTGTTGGGTATCCTGACTTGGTTCAGGAGGTTGAGATCCTGGAAAGGAGAAGGAAGCGTCAACAGGATATGGTTGATATTATAAATATCACGGATGTTGAGAAAATAATACAAATGCGCCAGGTTGTTGAAAATGTGTATGTTGAGAAGGATATTGATAAATATATTGTTGAGATTGTGCATTCAACCCGCGATAATCGAAAGGTACTGGTGGGGGCGAGTCCGCGAGGAAGTTTATCCCTCATGAAAATATCCAGGGCTTATGCGGCTTTAGAAGGCCGGGAATTTGTGATTCCAGATGATGTAAAAAGATTTATTAAACCGACTCTTGCTCATAGAATTATTCTTGTTCCCGAATTATGGATGCATCCAAATGCGGAAATGGAAATCCTAGATCAAATTATCAACTCGATAACAGTCCCAATATTTAATAATTAGGCTTTTCAATGCGCTTGTTTCTGTCGATGACATTATTTTTTATTCTGTTTCTTCTTGGATTAATCACATTAAAAGAGGAATTTATCCTTCTTTCACTGCCTCTAGCTGTTTATATTGGTGTTGCATTAATTTCTATCCCTGCAGATATCGACCTGAAAATCTCACGTAAGATTGAACCCAGTAGATTTATTCGTGGCGACCAGATCGAAGTACTGGTACAGATTCATAATTCAGGAAATATATTAAGAGAAGTAATTATTGAAGACATAATCCCTGATTCAGTGACAGTAGTTGATGGGCATACCAGCTTGATTGCTGATCTTTGCCCAGACGAACACCTGGAACTAAATTACAAAATTACAGGAAAGCGTGGTATTCATCATTTTGAAGGACTAAGGATAGTCAGCGGCGATCCATTCGGATTATTCCAATTGAGAATGATCAATCCCATTGAAGGGGAGGTCAGGATTCTGCCGCGATCCTTCCGGATAAAAAGCATACCAATTCGACCTGAGGTGACAAAGGGGTACACAGGTTTTTTCCCTTCTAAGGTGGGAGGAACTGGTGTTGAATTCTTTAATGTACGCGAATACCAACCTGGTGATGCCATGAATACCATTAACTGGTCGGCAAGCGCCCGCAGTTACGACCGACTTTTCAGTAATGAATACCAGATGGAAAATACAGCTGATATCTGGTTGATTCTGGATGCCCGCAGACGGAGTGATTTCATGGTGGGCGTGGAGTCACTATTTGAAATTATGGTTGAGATTACAACGTCAGTAGCACAATTGCTGATACAAAATGGAAATCGAG
>JBJYWI010000142.1:1626-40218 GCA_046259385.1 Anaerolineales bacterium | reverse complement strand
TGGAAGTTCGAGGTTGTGCCCGTTTTTACAGCAGCTGGTCTCTCCGTGAGCAGTGTGCTGTGAGCGCCAAACCCCAGCTGACGGGCGCTGTTGTCGGAAAGGATATCACTCATCAGCCATGCCAGCCTCTCATCAAGAACCCGCGTGGAAGTTGGGTGGGTGTATTTGAATAATAATTTTCCGCTGGAGTCGCTGATCTCAAGAATAGGGTGCGGCGCAATCCTTAATCCGCCTGATGCAAATACCCCATAAGCAGCAGTTAATTCCAGAAGGCGGACTTCACCGCCGCCGAGTGCAAGCGATAAATCATAACGTTCCGGGTCCTGCAGGGTGGATATTCCCATCAGGCTGGCTTGCTGAAAGAGTTTATCAAGCCCGATATGATCCAGAGCGATAACCGCTGGGACATTGAGTGAAGATGCCAGTGCCTGTCGCACGGAGACGGGACCATGTTCTTTAAGGTCGTAATTTACAGGCATATAGGCTTTTCCTTCACGTGTGAGGAATGACGTTCTTACATCCAGCAGCATGGTTGCCGCGGTCCAGGGTTCTCGATTTGCGGGATCCATCGCGGATGCGTAGATTAAAGGTTTTAATGCTGAGCCGGGTTGGCGTGGGGCCAGCGCCATGTTTATGGAACCATTATTATCTGCATCAAAAAAATCAGGACTTCCAACCAGAGCCAGGATATCTCCATTGTGAGGATCAATGGCAACCAGAGCTGCATTGTTCACGTTGTGATCGAAATAATCGTCACTGTTTTGCAGTGCAGCCAGCTGGCGTTTCACAGCGGCTTCGGCATGAGCCTGCCATTCGAGATTAAGTGTTGTCCGCACTACCAGGCCTCCCGAATTGCGGATCTGGTCCTTGGTTAACATGGATTCAATCTCATCTTTTACCATCATGACAAAATGAGGCGCTTTAATTGGGTAGGGAGTATCGCTGAGTATAAGCCGCTGGTTGCCGGCGGCGGCTCGCTGTTGGGCATTAATAAAACCCGCCTCCTGCATCAGATCGAGTACTTTTCTCTGGCGTTCAATGGCGGCTTCAAGGTGGTTGAAAGGGTCATACCTTGCAGGAGCCTGAGGCAGACCAGCCAGAAGAGCGCTTTCGGCAAGGTCAAGTTGGGCTGCTGGTTTTCCAAAATAGGTCAGGGAAGCAGCCTCAACGCCATATGCAAGCGCTCCGTAGTAGGTCTGGTTCAGGTAAAGCGACAGGATCTCATCTTTTGTGAACCGTCGGGTGAGCTGTAATGCTAGAATGGCTTCACGGATTTTGCGGCGGAGTGAACGTTGGTTTCTCTCCTCGGGGTTTAATAACAGATTTCGGGCTACCTGCTGCGTGATGGTGCTCCCGCCGGAAACAGTTGACCTGTTTTGCAGGTTTGTCCATAAAGCTCGCAGGATCCCAGATGGGTCGATGCCAGCATTGGAATAGAAAGTGCGGTCTTCAGTAGCAATTGTGGCATTCACAAGATTGGACGGGATGGCATCTAATTGGATGACAGCATTCCGGCCCCCTTCATCTCCCAGGATTTCGTATAGAAGGTTCCCTTGCCTGTCAGTAATGCGAATGCTGGGGTCGTTTTTCTGGTCTGGAAGAGTTGCCAGGGAGGGTAAATCCGGGAATATCCAGCCGTAGATGCTGATAGCAAGCGCTGTAACCAGCAAAAGGGAAAAGGATAAAGCAGCTGGCAAGTGCAGTTTTCTCATCGTAAATGAAATTATAAGCTTACATATGCTTGTTGGAAAAAAGATTTAACTGCAGCAGAAATTGGATTAAGCCGGAGTGCCGGGTTTTAACCAAACTGAGCTAAGCAAAATACCCCCTAAAAAATAGATAAAGAAACTGATAGTCATTGATCAAGGATACGGTAAATTTTTTACCTGCACCAGCCAGATATACATTTGCCTTCTGTGAGAACGTCGCCTGAAATCCAGTACTGGCAACTGGTTCCTTCTGGCAGGTCACCCTCAGGAGACTTGCATGCACATTATTCTTTTTCTATACCCAGGCAGAGGCGGCAATATTGATCAAATGAATCCCAGCAGGTATTGTCCTGAGAACATCTGAACTCATTTGATGGGCAGGGGTTTGTGCAAGATAGCAATAACTCAAGGACAGGCAAATATTATAGTGTTTTTGCCCCCACTTATTTCACATGATGTGGTTAAGGAAGTCCAATCGAGTCTCAGTCTCAATGCTCTGGTGATCTGCCGATATAAAATTACCCTCGACTTGGAGATTGGAATTTGTTCATAAAAAACTTGGGCGCAATTGGGAAAGCATGTGATGTTAATAGGCGATAATTTGATAATTATTTTTTTTCATTTACGGCATAGATTCCCTGTCGGGGTTGTTGAACATCAAAACAATATTAAAAGTTTGTCAGCGGATAAAGGGAATCGGTTGTGGAAAATTTAGATCCACGATGTGAGATGTTGATACAGTTAAAGGCTGTGATTAAAATGCCCTGCTAGAACGAATTTAATTTGGTTATTAGGAGAGAACCACTTAGGTATAGAGTAAATTTCGAGGATAAAATTATAACGATCGATTTTTTGAATTGATTTATAATCAACGTTCAAAATAAATGCACGAATATTGCAGGGAGTTTGATCGCTCTATTAGCTAACAAGTTCCCACCGCATGATATGGTTAACTTTTAATTATCTAGGTGAAATTATCTGTTGATTTATTTATCCAGGAATTTTACTTCGCGATTCCATCTGCCTACCAGATCTAGATCGATATGCAGGCATCCTTAATTCCTGAATACTTATTTTCCCAGTTGCATCAAAGAAAAGGTTTGTAAAGAAAATAAATGCCCAGATCTACTATAAAAAACCTGATTATTGGAAAACCGTTTCCAACAAGCATGGATGTCCACGAGCGGTTAGACAAGGTACGCGCCCTGGCGGTGTTTGCTTCCGACCCGATCAGCTCCAACGCTTATGCAACCGAAGCGATTATGAGCGTATTGATTTTATTGGGCAGCCAGGCCCTTTCCCTGACCCTGCCGATCGGGCTTGCTGTGGCAGCGCTGGTTTTGCTGGTGATCTCCAGCTATATCCAAACAATTATGCATTACCCGGACGGCGGAGGTGCATATACTGTCGCCAAGGACAATCTCGGTCAATTCCCTTCTCTGGTAGCCGCAGCCGCGTTGATGACGGATTATATCCTGACGGTATCGGTATCCGTTTCAGCAGGAGTGCGAGCAATTACCTCGGCATTCCCGGAGGTTTTCGAATTCAGAGTGCTCATAGCAGTCGCCGCAATTATTATCCTTACATGGATCAACCTGCGCGGCGCGCGCGAAAGCGGCACTATCTTTGCGGTTCCAACCTACGCATTTGTGGGTGGTGTCTTGCTGGTGATACTGATTGGTCTCGTACGCTATTTAGGTTTATTTGGCGTCGAGACACTCCAACCTATGGGAGAAATCATTCCACCAAAATTATCGCTTGAAGGTTTTGCATATGTCTGGCTGTTACTGCGTGCATTTGCAGGGGGCTGCACTGCCCTGACGGGTATTGAAGCCATCAGCAACGGCACCCAGGCTTTTAAACCTCCGGAAGCTCAAAACGCGATTAAAACAATGGTAGCTATGGGAATCATGGCGATGTCTCTGTTTGTTGGGATCACTTTTTTATCTACCCGAATCAGCATAATCCCGACAGAAATGGAAAGCGTTCTCTCCCAGATGACACGCTATATTGCGGGCAATAACCTGCTTTATTACTGGGTGCAGTTCTTTACTGCGATGATCCTGATCTTAGCAGCCAACACTGCCTACCAGGGTTTTCCGCAACTCGGTTCTCTTCTCGCGTTTGACAACTATCTGCCGCGCTGGATGCAAAACCGTGGGGACCGGCTGGTGTACAGCTCGGGGATCGCTGTGCTGGCTTTAATTGCCTCGCTGATTGTGGTCTTCTTCCAGGCAGATGAAATCGCGATGCTGCCGCTGTATGCCCTGGGCGTTATGCTCAGCTTCAGCATCTCGCAAACAGGCATGTTCCGTTTGATGGGGCGCATCGCCCACCTGAAGCCCGGGGAAACGCTGAGGACCAAAGTTACAGAGATCCACTATGAAAGAAACGCATTTTGGAAACGCCTTTTGAATGCAGTTGGCGCAACTGTGACCTTTGTTGTTTTTGTCATCCTGATTTCAACGAAATTCCACGAAGGCGCCTGGATCATTGCTGTTATCGTACCTATCTTAATGTTTATGTTCTACTCGATCCACCGGCATTACGAGCGCGTTTCAAAGGCGTTGAGCACGCGCGGTTTACAACCCGAACAACTTTCCGAGGTTGCGGATGTGGTCATTGTACCAATTGGGGATGTACATCGCGGAACGCTGCTTGCATTAACTTATGCCAAGCTTTTATCGAAGGACGTGCGCGCGCTTTGTGTGGATACCTCCCCTGAAATGAAGGAACGTTTGCTCCGGCGCTGGGAGCGTTTTCCTGATATTACCAGGGGTATAACGCTTGTGACGATTGATTATGATTACCGGGATGTAATTTCCCCGATTGTGGATTATATCGAAAAGGTCAATACCAGGGAATTTCCGGACAAATTGATAACGGTAGTGGTGCCCGCCTTTCTCCCAACTTACCGGATAGGCAGCTTTTTACATAACCAGACTGCCAACCGGCTGCGATCGGTACTCCGAAAGTATAAAGACATTGTTATTATCGACGTGCCTATTCACATCGACTCGAAGATATAAACTAATCTTTTTTAGGTTTAAGTCTTTTAAGATACCAATAACATACTGATATGCACTATCATGGTGTTTGAAAAATCAAGTTCAGGCTCCCCTCCATATTGGACCTTATCACCAGAGCAGGCTCTGGAAAGAGAAGAGAGCTCACATCAAGGATTATCAGAAGATAATGCAGTTCAAAGATTAACACAAATTGGTCCCAACCTACTGGTTACCAAAAAGAAAACAACACCACTAAATATTTTCCTCAACCAATTTAAAAGCCCCATTGTCTTAATCCTGCTCTTTGCGACTGTTGTTTCGATATTTGTTCAGGAATGGGTGGATGCAATCATCATACTGGCGATTGTATTGGGCAGCGCATTGTTGAGCTTCTACCAGGAATACAATGCCAGTAATGCGGTAGAACAGCTGAAAGCCCAGGTCTCGCTGAAAACCATAGCACTGCGGGATGGGCAAAAGACCGAAATCCCCGCTGAAGAAATTGTCCCCGGCGATGTAGTACTGCTGTCTGCAGGCAGCCTGATCCCAGCGGATGGGGTGCTGCTGGAGGCCCAGGACTTCTTCGTCAACCAGGCTGTGCTGACGGGCGAGACCTTTCCGGTTGAGAAGAAAGTTGGAGCTGTGTCTGAGGATGCCAGCCTGGCCGAACGTGTTAATTGTGTTTTCATGGGTACCAATGTGCGCTCAGGCAGCGGAAAAGTCCTGATTGTTGAGACGGGTGCGCGGACCGCTTTCGGACAAATCGCTGATACGCTCAACCTGCGCCCACCTGAAACCGAGTTCGAGCGCGGCGTTCGTCATTTTGGGCTCATGCTGGCCGAGATGATGATGGTCATGGTGGTGCTGGTCTTCGCTATTAATGTCTACTTCAAGAAGCCCATCCTGGATTCGCTGCTCTTTTCGATTGCCCTGGCTGTCGGTCTGACCCCGCAGCTGCTTCCAGCTATCATCGGCGTCAACCTCTCCAAAGGCTCGCAGGCAATGGCTAAAGCTGGTGTGATCGTACGCAAGCTCAATGCCATCGAAAATTTCGGCAGTATGGATGTTCTCTGTACCGATAAAACCGGCACCTTGACCCAAGGAGTGGTCAAGCTGGATGAAGCCCTCGATGCACAGGGAGAGAAATCAGGGCGTGTTTTCCGGCTGGCTTATCTCAACGCCGCCATGCAAACCGGCTTATCCAACCCGCTGGATGAAGCCATTACCGCCCAGGGCGACCCCGGCACGGCGGGTGTGGATAAAATCGCGGAGGTCCCCTACGATTTCGTGCGCAAGTGCCTGACTGTGCTGGTCGCTGAAGACGATAAGTTCCAAATGGTCACTAAAGGAGCGTTGGAAAACATTCTGTCCGTGTGTGTCCGGACTCGTCTTGGGGATGAGATTCTCCCTCTGGATGACAATCACCTCAAAACTGTCCGTGAGAAGTTCTCCATCTGGAGCGAGCAGGGTTTCCGCGTCCTGGGTGTGGCTACCAAAATCTTAAAAGAAACCTGCACGTGCAGTCCAGCAGATGAAGGCGAGATGATTTTTGAGGGTTTTCTACTTTTCTTCGATCCGCCCAAGTCCGGGGTTTCTGAAACGATCTCAAAACTGGCTGATTTAGGAGTAGATCTGAAGATCATCACTGGAGATAATAAGCTGGTCGCAACACATACCGCCGAGATCATCGGCTTGCCTCTGAGCGGAGTGCTAACCGGTTCTGAATTGGACGACCTAGACGAAGAAGCCCTGCTGCACGCCGTTGAATACAACAACCTGTTCACTGAAGTGGACCCCAATCAGAAGGAGCGCATCATTAATGCCTTGCAGAAACGCGACCATGTGGTAGGTTACATGGGCGACGGCGTCAACGACGCTCCTTCACTGCACGATGCTGATGTGGGCATTTCGGTAGATACCGCTGTTGATGTGGCCAAAGAAGCTGCTGATTTTGTTCTGCTAAAACAGGATTTAGATGTGCTGCGCCAGGGCATCCTGCTGGGGCGCACCACTTTTGCGAATACGATTAAGTACGTTTTCGTGACCACTAGCGCCAACTTCGGCAATATGTTCAGCATGGCAGGAGCCTCGCTATTTATCCCCTTTTTGCCGCTGCTGCCCTTCCAGGTGCTCCTGACAAATTTCCTGACAGATTTGCCTGCAATATCAATTGCCAGTGACAGTGTAGACCCGGAAATGATCGAGAAGCCTCGCCGTTGGGATATCGCCTTTCTACGCAAGTTCATGATAACCTTTGGGCTGGTAAGTTCAGCTTTTGATTACCTAATATTTGGCCTGTTACTGTTGGTATTGAAGGTACCACAGGATAGTTTTCGTACCGGTTGGTTTATTGAGTCGGTACTGACAGAATTATTGATCATGCTGGTGATTCGCACACAGCGACCTTTTCAAAAAAGCAAACCTGGCAAAGCCTTGTTTTACTCCACCCTGGTTGTGGCTCTAATCACTTTATTAATCCCTTTCATCCCGGGTCTGAATACACTCTTAGGTTTTACCCCCCTGCCTTTAAGTTTGCTGCTCACCTTGATAGGAATAACAGTCATTTATTTATTAATGAATGAATTCACCAAGCTGATTTTTTACAAGCGGGTGAGCAATTATTAAGAGCTGTATCAAAGCTTTTCAAAAAAATTCTCGAAAGGGCTGGTGCCGCATTGAGTTAAGTAAAGGCTGGTTTATAAGACTAGTTTCGAGAGATCATATTTACAACCTTCCTAAATAATTGAATGCTGCTGGGATTGTGTGTGAATTGCCCCGATCCAGATATATGAGTATTATTATTTGAGTAAACTGCGCAATAAATTGTATACAGATTATAAGGTCGATAAACCATTTGATCTTGGAATGCAATTTCATGTCAGATTAAATAGCGACCACTCAATATGCGGGGGAGATGACCTCCCAATGAAAGACCTAGATATGGACTTTCTTCTTTCAAGGTTAAAGATATTACGCAATGTTGGGGACTTACGTGTTACAGAGTTCAGTATTTGCGGAGCTGCGGAATCAGAAATTGAATAGTCTGTACTGCATACTGTAGTTGAAGCGGCAATTGAGTCGAAAGTTGTAAAGAATATATTATTCTGGAATGTGGCTACTTCAATTGACTTAAGTTCAACTCCAGGTCAATTACAGTGGAGCACGAAAAATATTTTTGATGTTGATTTTAATCCAAGATATATGTCTATTGAATTGCGGAATATTCTTGAAAGTAACAAGATTTGAATAACTATTAGTTTATTAAAAGAATTTTCATCTCAATTGGGTTATTATAAGGTTTGTTTGATTCCGATACACGATGATGGTATCGAAGCAGTAACAACTTATAGATAACTCTAGAAATTGGGCGCGTATTCCATTACAACGGCGAATTAGTGCAGCATGGAAGGATTTTCCTGTTCTTCCCAAGGATTAAGTTGTAAAATAGGTCATTCCTCCCATTAATACCAGCGTTTTTACCTGATCTGCACTTGAATCTCGCAGAGCATGAAAAAGGAAAAGCAATCCGATCTCAGCCCACTCTCGCTGGCGTGCTATTCTGAATTCCGCAATGCTTTTAAAATCTTCTTTTTATCTGCCGGGATGTTGTTGATGCGCACGCCAACTGCATCATAGATCGCGTTCAGGATGGCTGGAGCCGTCGCCATCGAGGGAGCTTCAGCAAATCCTTTCACTCCCAGGGGTCCTTCAGGGTGCGGGATCTCGACAACTGCGGGGATGATCTCGGGGGTCATATCCGCCCCAGGCAATTTGACTTTGTGCAGGGTATCCGTAAGATTGATGCCGTTTTCGACAATATACTGCTCTGAAAGGGCGAAGCCCAGTCCCATCATAACCCCTCCGTGGATCTGCCCTTCCACTGTCGCCTGATTGAGCACCTTTCCCAGATCGTTGGCGGAGATCACCATCAGCACCTTCACAGCACCTGTTTTTGTGTTCACTTCTACAATTGCTACTTGTGTGTTGTATGCGTAACACCAGTGGGTTGGGCGCGATTCAAACTTTGATGTCCCAAACCGGCTGGGTTCACTTTCGAGCAAAGCAGCTGTTTGGCTGGAAGAATATTCTTTCTCCACCACAAACTTTCTGCCTATCTGCCCAAGCTCAACGGATTTACCTGTTTCCGGGTCAACCACGAACTTGCCTTGCAGCTTCAATCGATCCGGGTCTTGATCCAGGATCTCGGCTGCCCTGCTAAAAACTTCCTCTTTCAAGGCGCGGCAAGCCAAAACTGCAGCATTCCCTGTCAAAAAAGTCTGGCGGGATGCAGTAGTTGGTCCTGTGGGAGGTGTCAGAGCCGTGTCCGGACCCATAATTTCAATATTATTTACAGGCACACCCAACTCCAGCGAAGCAATCTGGGCAATACCTGAATAAGCCCCTTGCCCGTATTCGTGCTGGCTCTGCCGGATGACGACATTCCCTTCGCTGTCCAGCTCGACAACCGCACCGGCTTTCTCCTCTAGACCATGGCCAAATCCGATATTTTTTACAGCGGAGGCTACCCCAAACCCAATCTTTTTATCTCCGTTGGATGGGGGAATATCGATGCTGGAAAACTTCCTGCGGGCAGCTTTGATTGTATCTTTGATGGAAACAACTCCATCGGTTAGCACGTGATCTGAGGCGGTGGGCAATCCCACATCAAGACCATTTATAAGCCGGATCTCGAAAGGGTCAATATCCAATTTGCGGGCAATTTCATCAATTTGCTGCTCCAATGCGACCGCTACCTGGTTGACGCCAAAGCCGCGCATGGCGCCGCAGAGCACGTTATTTGTATGCCATGCCCATCCTTCCAGCCGTAAGTTGGGTACGTAATAAGGTCCCGCGCCAAAAACCAGTGTGTTCTCCAGGACATCGAAACTGAGCGACATATATGCCCCGGCATCCAGGACCACAGAGGATTCAATAGCCAGGATTTTGCCGTTTCGATCGGCGCCGGTCTTGTAGTGCAACCAGGCGGGGTGGCGTTTAGCATGCACACGCAACGACTCCTCGCGTGATAGAACAATTTTTACCGGCTTTCCAGTCAGCAGAGCACCCAGAGCAAGATGTTGCTCAATAACCAGATCTTCTTTTCCCCCGAAGGCGCCGCCCATAGGCAGTTGCACCACCCGAATTTTTTGCTCAGGCAGATCCAAAACCTCTGAAAGCTGGGTGCGCACATCAAAAGCGCTTTGTGTACCCATTTTCAACACTATGCTGCCATCTTCATCAGGATAAGCAATTCCCGCTTCCGGCTCCAAAAAACCATGCTCGATGAAAGGCGTGGAATAATCACCCTCAACGATCACAGCACAATCTTCAAATGCTTTATCAACATCCCCGCGCTCAATTATTGCGTGGTGAGCCAGATTACCTTTATCGTGGACCTTGGTCGCATTAGGTTTTGCTGCATCCTGGGGCGTAAAAACTCCGGGCAAGATTTTGTAATCAACCTTGATTTTGTCCAAGGCTTCTGAAGCAATCTCTGGTGAGACCGCATATACTGTGGCTATAGGATCCCCGATGTAGCGGGTTTTATCTACCGCCCAGGCGGGCTGGTCGCGTTCAATAATGCCGACCTGGTTCTTTCCGGGAACATCTTTGGCTGTAATAACCAGTTCAACACCGGGTATCTTTTCCGCTTCGGATGTGTCAATATTCAGAATTTCAGCATGAGGGTACAACGCCCACAGGATCTTTCCGAAAAGCATGCCTTCCATGCGGATATCATCACTGAATAATGTCGTTCCGGTGACAAGGTTCAATGCATCCTTGATAAGTAAAGTCGATCTAACCCCCTCGCTTTCGAGTGTATTTGCCAGCGGGATTTCATCCCTGCGAATCATCTCCCCTGCAGACTGGACAGCTCTGATGATATTTGTGTAGCCTGTGCAGCGACATAAATTATTGTTTGTTTTTAAAACCGTTTTGATCTCTTCAACACTTGGCTGCAGGTTATCATCCAATATGGACTTGGATGCCATGATCATCCCCGGAGTACAGTATCCACATTGTAAAGCGCCCTGTTCAACGAATGTATATTGTAGAGGATGAAGCCTTCCATTTTCAGCTAATCCTTCAATGGTTTCCACCTCCCCGCCATCCAGCTTAGACATTTTCACAAGGCATGCTCTACGCAGTTTGCCATCAATAATCACGGAACAAGCCCCACAATGTCCAGTGTTACAGCCATTTTTTGTACCAGTTAAGCCCAGATTGTTACGCAGAAAATCCATCAGGCTCATGCTTGAAGGTACTTCAGCCTTAATCAATTCGTTATTTACCGTTATCTCTACATTCATTGTTTCGGACATGAATTTCTACCTCTATTTATGGATAATTTTATCAAACAAGAAATACTAACGATTAAATGCCGATAAAGTAAATTGCCTGTCAATTCTTAATTGTGGTTATTTTTCGGGCCATTCCTGGGTTTCTACGAGTTTTCGCATTGCTTCCCGGTCGACCAATTTACCATTGCTGATGACATAATCCGGCGCCCTGTGGTTCCGCAGCGCTTCCAGCACATTTGGCTCACCCAATACAACGATATTGGCAGGGGCGCCAATCTTGATAGAAAAATCTCGCAAACCAATACACTGAGCAGCATTGGTGGTAATGAGATCATATAGGGTTTCCATATCTTTGCGGGTGGTCATCCAAAGCAGGTGGGAAACCAGGAAAGCTACTTCCAGCATATTGTTACGCCCAAAAGGATAATATGCATCGGATATATCATCCATACCAAGGCTAACCAGCGCTCCTCCTTCAAGCAGTTCACGCACGCATGCATGCAGCGGGCCGGTATGCGGGTCGCTAACAACACCTAATTGGGCTTGTTTAAGCAATGCGATAATTTTCTGCAAGTAAGGTTTGGGATAGAAAGCCATGGCGCGGGCATGGTGGGCCAAGGAACGGCCATGCCAGCCGCGCTTAATGGTTTCAAGTGTCATCAGCTCCAGGGAGCGCAAACCAGGGTCGCCGGCGTCATCAACCAGCATTGATACCGGCTTGTCAAACTCCTCAGCGATGTCATAACAGGTCTTCACATGTTCAGCAATGTCAGCATCGGTGTATTCGATCCAGGGGATACCGCCGACCACATCGGCACCCAGTTGCATTGCCTGGCGGAGGAGTTCAGCCGCCTCGGGTTCGCGCACAATGCCGTCCTGGGCAAAAGCGACTACCTGGATATCAACAATTCCCTTAAATTCTTCCCTCGCCCGGATCAGGGCCCTGGCGCCGATAAGTCTAGCTTTGCTGTCAACATCAGCAAACGCTCGAATATGCGTGCCTCCGAAAATTGCGGAAAGGGCAACAGCTTTACGGACGTTCTTGATAATCCAGGATTCATCGTAGGATTCCTTAACTCTTGCTGCTAGCTCGATGGCAGTCATAGCTTTACCCATGTCGGCAGTGTGGTAATCCTGTAAAGCCAGCTCATCCATCATTGGCAATGTATAGACCTTACACAGGTGAAGATGAGGATTGACGAAGGCTTCTGTAACCAGGCTGCCCTGGGCATCAATTTCGGTCTTGCCAGCGCCGGGCAGATTTTCCGCGAGCGCAGTGATCTTGCCCCCGGTTATGCCGACATCGAACCGGTTTTCTGGCTGACCGCGCAGCTGACAATTTTTGATAAGGATGTCGAAATTGATCATTTAATATTCCTTTCTTAGCCTTAAATGTTGATCATAGGTGAGATTCTGCACGACGCCTCACCATCTCCATGCAAGTGGGAGCTGCTGAATCATTCTCGTTGATAAGGTTTCAATAAAGCGGCAGGATATGAAGCCTGGCGACCAGCGATAACCAGGGCGATTATGGTGACGATATAGGGCAGCGCCAAGAACGTCTCGTAGGGGATTGGCAGTTGTAAACCCATAGCCTGGAGGCGCAATTGGAGCGCGTAGGTGCCCCCGAAGATCAGCGAGCCGATCATCACCTTGAAAGGATTCCAGTTGCCGAAGATCACCAGGGCGATGGCGACCCAACCCCTTCCGGCGATAATACCATGGGTGAAGGCGCCAAGCTGGGCAAGCGATAAGAAAGCCCCTCCCATTGCCATCAAACCACCCCCGAATGTCAGCACGATGTACCGGATCCGAAAAACATTGATCCCTGCCGCGTCAGCGGCTTCTGGATTTTCTCCCACCGCGCGGACTTTCATCCCAAAGCTGGTTCGGTACATCACCCACCAGGATACTGGGACAATAACGAAAAAAGCGATATAAGTAAGCAAATACTGGTTCAGGATTGTGTTTATAACCGGGGCATTCGCCAGGGGCGTTAGCTGCTCAAAAGGTGGAATGGACGGCGGCGTTGCTCGACCGCCGTAATTCAGGCGGAACGCATAAAGGGCTAATCCGCTGGCAAGCAAGGTGATCCCCAACCCGGAGACATGCTGGTTGATACCCAGGGACACGGTGAAAAAAGCCATTAGAAAGCCAAGTAAAACGCCGCTAATTACGGCAACCAGTAAACCTGTCCATAACGAGCCTGTAATGTCAGCGATATAAAATCCGACGAAAGCCCCAAGGAACATGATACCTTCGATTCCCAGGTTGAGCACACCCGCCCGTTCAGAAAATGTCTCGCCAATCGCTGCCAGTAAGATTGGTGTTGCGACCCGCAAGGTTGCTGCGATCAAAGTAGCGATGAACATAGCCAGGACCATCAAACCCTCCGAATTCGATAGCGCTGTAAAAGGAACATGCAAAGGATCACTAGCAGCATGGTAGCCTGAGTTACGTCCCCGAGGTAAACCGGCACCCCTAAAGCTCGGCTTACTG
Source organism: Anaerolineales bacterium (assembly GCA_046259385.1). GTDB lineage: Bacteria > Chloroflexota > Anaerolineae > Anaerolineales > UBA4823 > CAVWDI01. The sequence continues at coordinate 26,700 of JBJYWI010000142.1, read as the reverse complement.
TTTGAGCGCCGGTTTCGACCAGCCCGAAAAACAAAGCAGCGGCTCCCACACCCAGTGCGTTGAGCCCCCCCATAGTGGCGATGATAATTCCCGTGTAGCCATAACCGGGAGACAGTTCGCCAATCAGGTGGTATTGGATACCAGCCACTTCGACATAACCGGCTATCCCTGCGATACCGCCGCTGGTCAGAGCAGCGATCAGCATGGTGCGTTCAACGTTAATGCCAGCAAAGCGGGCACCCTCTTTCCCGAGGCCAACCGCCCTGAGCTTTAACCCGAAGCTTGTCTTGGTTAAGATAAACCACACCACCGCTACAGCAAATAAGGCGAGCACAAACCCAAAGTGCAAACGTGAGCGATCTACCATCTGCGGCAGACGTGTGACTTCAGCAATTTCAGGGGATTGAGGCCATCCTGATTCCGGATCTCGCCAGGGTCCGTTCAAAATCGCGCTAATCATGAATATGATGATCGAGTTGAACAGCAGAGTGGTCACCACTTCATCGACGTTTATATACACCCGCAGTAAGGCTGGGATCAATGCCCATAACAACCCGGCAATGAAACCGCCGACCACCATCAGCAGGATCGCAACAGGCGTAGATACCCCGCCAAGAACAGTGCCCAGCCAGGCTGCCGCCAGCGCGCCAGCATACAACTGCCCTTCAGCACCGATGTTGAAATAGCCAGATACAAAGGCTACAGTCACAGCAATTCCGGTCAAAATCAATGGCGTAGATTTCACCAATACTTCCAGGAAGCTCACCCTACCTGAGAGCGGGTCGATCAGGAAATAATAATAAGCTTCAAATGGATTAGCCTTACCCCAAATTATCAAGCCGGAAGTCAGGACAAAGGTCAGCGTTAACGTGATTACAGGGATCAACCCTCGAAACCACAGCGGCGCACCAGTCTTTTCGAGCCTAAACTTGGGCAACGGCATCTTTGTTTTCCTTCAACACACCAGACATCATCAAACCTAGGCGCTCGATATCAGCATCCTGCGCCGAAAGCACGCCAACAATTTCACCCTCATAGATCACAGCAATGCGGTCTGATAATGCCATAATTTCATCCAGGTCTTCCGAGATAAGCAGCACAGCAGCACCTCGGTCCCGCTGATTCAAGAGCTGATTGTGAACGTACTCGGTGGCTCCTACATCCAGGCCCCGGGTGGGCTGCGGAGCGATGATCAAATCGGGTTGGTTAGCCAGGACCCTTGCCAGCAATAACTTCTGCAGGTTACCTCCAGAGAGGGTGCGCGTCTTATCTGCCGGACGGGCTTTTATCTGGAATTTGTCAATCAAATCTTCAGCATAATTTCTGATTAATTTCTTGCTCAAAATGCTGTGGGAGGTAAAGCGTCCCAGGTGCTCCATGACCATATTCTCAGCCACGGTTAGTTCTCCAATAACGCCAGCATGCCTGTCCTCAGGAATTCGTCCAACACCTGCATCTGTTATTTCCGATGGGGATGCGCCACTCATCTCTTGACCGCGCACCAGGATGCTGCCACGGGTTGGTAACCTGATCCCGCAAAGGGCTTCAGCCAGCTCCTTCTGACCGTTCCCCCCCACCCCTGCAATTCCTAGAATCTCGCCTTCATTTACAACCAGTGAAACATTTGATAATGCTTGCATGCCGCTATCATCATTTACGCTCAGGTTCTTGACCTGCAGGACAGGATGATCACCGGCAACTTTGCCCTTTCTAGTAACACCGAAGGTTTCACGCCCGACCATCATCTTTGCTAATTCAGCAGGGCTGGTTGAAGTTGTATCAATGGTAGCAATCGTCCGGCCATCACGCAGCACTGTCACCCGGTCACTGATCGCCATGGCTTCATTCAATTTGTGAGAAATGAATATTATCGAGATTCCCTCTTCCTGCAAATTTCTTAGAATTTTAAAAAACGCATCAACTTCTTGGGGGATAAGTACAGCGGTTGGCTCATCAAGGATGAGGACGCGTACTTCTCGAAAGAGCGCTTTGAGAATCTCAACCCTTTGCTTTTGGCCCACAGAGAGATGACGGACAATTGCAGATGGATCGATCTCAATACCGAATTTCCCCGCTGATCTGGCAACCTCAGCCTCAATAGCTTTCATATCCAAACTCAGACTCTCTCGATACCCCATGATTACGTTTTCTGCCACACTGAAGGGGGGTACCAGTGCAAAGTGCTGGGTTACCATCCCAACACCTAGCTCGATAGCATCCTTTGGCGAACTAATCTGCACCGGCTGACCGTCAATCACAACCTCGCCACTGTCTTCTTGGTACAATCCAAACAGGATGCGCATCAGAGTAGTCTTACCGGCACCATTTTCACCAAGGAGGGCGTGAATCTCTCCATTCCTCAACTGGAAATCCACGTGGTCATTTGCGATAACATCACCAAATTGCTTGGTGATTTGGCGCATTTCAACTACATGCATCAGGTCTTCCATATTGGAAATAGGAACACGGCTCTTAAATGGAACCGTGTTCCTGTTTAAACAATGTCAGTTTGATCCAGCAGGGGCTGCCTCGTCGATATCCACGCGGAAGAGACCATTAAGGATCTCATCCTGGCGCTGGGCTACCAAATCAAGGATGTCGGCAGGAATCTTGGACTCAAGCCCATGATAATCGGCTAGAGTGGCACCACCCTTGGCCATCATGCTGAAGTCTTTGAGATCCTGGGATGTAAAGGAACCAGCCTTAACTTGCTCAATAACATAATCCACGGTAGGTTCCATATTCCAGACTGGACCGGAGAGCACGTTCTCGGGGCCCAGCTCATTCTGGTCGCTCATATTTCCAAAAGCAAAGAGATCGTTCTCGACAGCTGCTTCAATGACGCCAAAGCGCTCGGCAAACAGCACATCTGCGCCGGAATCGATCTGTGAGAGAGCAGCTTCCTTAGCTGCAGCAGGGTCAAACCAATTGTTGATGAATGTCACCAGCACAGTGGCATCTGGGTTAACTTCTTTGGCGCCTTGAATGAAGGCATTGACAATACGGTTGACCTCGGGGACAGGATGCCCGCCAACCACGCCGATCACACCGCTTTCGGATACTCCGCTAGCGATTAATCCACACAAATATGCCGGCTCGTGGATCCAATTGTCAAAAACAGAAAAGTTGTCACCTGAGGGACCATAACCAGACCCAAAAGCAAAGGCTATGTCAGGGTAATCAGCAGCCACCCGGCGGACAGCTTCTTCGTTACCAAAAGCATCACCGAATATGATATCCGGCTGACTCTCCTCAGCCACTTCGCGCAGTACGCGCTCCATGTCGCCAGCGTAACCGATGTCATCGGTGTACTCGTAAGTGATGCGGCCTTCGCTTTCAGCTTTCTTGAGCGCTTCATGGATAACGCCGTCCCAGGGCTCTTCAATAGCGGTAGCAAAAGCTGCAAACACAGATGGCATTCCTGCTTCTTCAGATACTGGTTCTGCCGGAGATGCTGGGGCACAGCTGGAAATTATAAGCACTACCAAAACAATTAAGGAAATCAAGGTAAAACGCTTGAGATACATTTTTTCCTCCTACACTCTAAATCGACTCGGATAAGATAGGTGAGAGAAAATAAACTCAAATTAAGAACACCACACCTCCTTTCTTAGATCATATGTTGGGAGTGTTAGCCTCTGACAGGAACCCATATAAATATCCTTTCACAAGCTTCAACCTTTACAATTTACCCCTCAATTATGTGTTGCCTACCTATAATGTTAGACTAAATTGCTGAATTTGGGAAGGTTGAATCACGGAAATTGTTGATGACCTGCTCCAAGTCCACGGGTATGAAGGCGCTGCAGAGAAAGGAGCAGTTTATAACCTGCAGGCAATGAATCCGCAGATTATTTTATTCTGTAATTTCCCTAAAAAACACCAGCTTATTTGTCAAATGTAATCCTGGTAGAATCTTATTAACAATGAAATAGAGGAAGATACTTTATGAAATCAGTACTCGAAAAGCTGGGCATTGAAGAGACCAACCCGGGCGCCTGCAGCGGTATCGAGGCCTGGATAAGTGATCCAGCGGGGAAAGAGCTTGTCTCGTACAACCCATCCACAGGAGAAGCGATCGCAAGGATAATCCAGGCAACTCCCGGTTCTTATGAACAGGTAGCCTCGCGGGCGCAGTCGGCATTTAAGGTCTGGCGCGAGATCCCGGCACCCAAGCGCGGCCTGGTCGTGCGAGACCTGGGGGAGGCGCTGCGTGAGTTGAAGGAACCGCTGGGCGACCTGGTGTCGCTCGAGATGGGCAAGATCCGGGCGGAAGGGCACGGCGAGGTGCAGGAGATGATCGACATCTGCGATTTCGCGGTTGGCTTATCGCGCCAGCTGTACGGCCTGACGATGCACTCCGAGCGACCGGGGCACCGCATGTACGAGCAGTGGCACCCGCTCGGGGTGGTTGGAGTGATCACCGCGTTCAACTTTCCGGTTGCGGTTTGGTCCTGGAACGCGGCTGTCGCGGCGGTCTGCGGCGACCCGGTTTTGTGGAAACCATCCTCCCTTGCGCCTCTGTGTGGGATCGCGGTCCAGAAGATCGCCAACCGGGTCGTGGCTGATCATGGTCTTGAGGGGATATTCAATCTGGTGATCGGATCAGGCAGGGACGTTGGTGACCTGATGTTGGGGGATGAGCGCCTGCCGTTGATATCATTTACCGGCTCGACAAAAGTAGGCCGGCATGTGTCGCAGACGGTTGCCGGACGGTTCGGACGCACAATCCTGGAATTGGGCGGTAACAACGCTATCATTGTCGCCGAGGACGCAGATCTCGACCTGGCAGTCAGGGCGATCCTTTTCGGGGCGGTCGGGACTGCCGGGCAGCGCTGCACCAGCACCCGCCGGATTATCATGCACAGAGATATCGCCCACGGATTGACACGCCAGCTGGTGAACGTTTACCAGCAGGTGAAAATCGGTGACCCGCTCCAGGAGGACACGTTGATGGGCCCGCTGGTCGAGGGAGGGGCTGTCGAACAGATGCTGGATGCGCTCGAACAGGCTCTAGCCCAGGGCGGGGAGATAATTGCCGGCGGGAAGATGCGCCCGGATCTTGGTCCAAATTACGTCGAGCCGACCATTGTGAAAATGCCCACCCAGACAGAAATCGTTAAAGAAGAGACCTTTGCCCCGATTCTGTATTTGCTGGAATATGAAAATATTAATCAAGCTGTTCAAATACATAATGAAGTTCCCCAGGGGCTGTCAAGCGCGATCTTCACCAATAATCTGCACTATGAGGAGGTTTTTCTGGGATGCGGGGGCTCCGACTGCGGGATCGCCAATGTGAACATCGGCACTTCCGGGGCGGAAATCGGAGGCGCCTTCGGCGGCGAGAAGGAGACCGGCGGCGGGAGGGAATCCGGGTCGGATGCCTGGAAAGCATACATGCGCCGCCAGACCAATACCATCAATTACTCACATGAACTGCCCCTTGCCCAGGGGATCGAGTTCGGCGGTTGATATTCGGAGTTTTTGATGCGTATAGAGACTGATTGGCAGCCGCCCGAGAACTGGTTGAAAATTACTACTATTGAAGCCCATACAGCCGGCGAACCGCTGCGGGTGATCACCAGCGGTTACCCTGAACTACCTGGCGGTACCATCCTGGAGAAGCGTCGCTACGCGAGGAAAAACCTGGACCACCTGAGGAAGGCGCTGATGTGGGAGCCGCGTGGGCACGCTGACATGTACGGCTGCCTGGTGACTGAGCCAGTTACCCCGGGCGGCGACCTGGGCGTGCTGTTTATGCATAACGAAGGATACAGCACTATGTGCGGACACGGCATCATTGGGCTCGCCATGGTTGCACTGGAAACAGGAATGATCCAGGCAGGGGGAGAGCAGGCGGTCATAAAGATGGACACGCCAGCTGGGAGGGTGACCGCTTTCGCCGACCTTGAAGGCGGAATTGTAAAGGACGTCTCCTTCCTGAATGTGCCTTCCTTTGTGTACGCGCTGGATCAGATTGTGGAGGTACCCGGTGTCGGAAAGATCAACTTCGACCTGGCGTTTGGGGGAGCGTATTATGCTTACTGCAGGGCTGAGCAGGTGGGCGTATCCCTGACAGCTGATAATTTCAGGGACTTGGTTGAGAAGGGTACCCGCATCAAAAGGGCTGTAATGGAGAATTTCCCAATTGAACACCCTTTTGAGCCCGATCTGGGGTTCCTGTACGGCACCATTTTTGTCGGGGAAGCACACCAGCCGGGTAACCACAGCCGGAATGTGTGTGTTTTTGCGGATGGCGAAGTCGACCGCTGCCCGACCGGGACTGGCCTGAGCGGTAGGGCTGCGATCCATATGGCCCGGAGTGAGATTAAAATTGGAGAGCCTTTTATCGTTGAGAGCATCCTGGGGACAACCTTTACAGCTGAAATTGTGGACACCGCTCAGTTTGGTCCTTACCAGGCGGTAATTCCAAAAGTCACCGGGAGGGCGAATATCTGCGGTCGTTATGAACTGCTGATCGATCCCGAAGATCCGCTTGCGGATGGTTTTTTTCTGCGCTGAGTATTTATTTACGAAGCGCAACCCTGGTATTTGAGATAAAAATGGCGGTCACCAGAATAGTATATGACATCTATTCGATTTCGACACAGCTTGTTTTGATCACGCGAAGGTGATAAAACGCAAAACGGCGGAACGGTTCAGGGCAAAATGAGGCTAGACAGCTAAGAGATAGCAGTTATTATAGCCCTGGCTTTTTAAAACAGACTAAAACCATCAAGCAGGAAGTCCGTAGTATTCAATGGGCCCGCTGATGCTGTATGAATATTAAAAATTTCTGCAAACCTAAGATGTTATGTGTTTAAGCATATTTTGCAGTGGTAAAATGATGTATCTTAAAGGGGAGGTTGGCGCTGCCTGGAGGATATTTATAGCGGAAAACCCTGTATGAAAAAGTTCATCCTGATTCTATCGCTGCTGTCATTTTTCACCCTGGGGTCGCAACCTGTTAATCGTGTACTTGTAAAGCTGACGATTATCAACAAGTCGGGCGAGGAGCTTTTCATCCGATTGGATAACATCGAACCCTATTACGAAAACCATATTTTCTATAATTTCACCATCCCGGTCGGTTATAAAACAGACCCGACTGTGCGAGCGTTCACAATTTACCGGGATATTTACACCATGCAGGTTTCGTATGTCCGAGAATGGGACCCGGTATATACTTACTCACCGTGCAGCCCGGGGATACATGAGTTAAATTTATTTGCCACCCGTAATCAACGGTTAACATTCACAAAATGCACCCAGACCCCGCCCAGACCAGGGGAGGATTCGATGGAAAAAATATGGCAGGGCACCACTGTGGATCAAAGATCAATCGCGCTGGCTTTCAGGAATGCGCTCGATCCGATCAGGATTTATGCCCCGACCTGGTGGTTGCGCTGTTTTTTATACCCGTAGGGATAAAGATTTTATATAATTTTGGTAGAATTAGGTAATTTATTTTAAACTTTTAAGTCAATATCAGGAGGCATCATGGATTTCGGCAAAGCTTTTGGGTTTCAATTTGAAGACTCGGATTGGTTAAAAAAGATCGGGATTGGGGCGCTGCTGTTAATCATCCCCCTGCTGGGAGCGCTATGGGTGGCAGGCTGGTCGTTGGAGATAACAAAGCGGGTTATCCGCAGAGACCCAGCCCCTTTGGCAGATTGGGAAGATTTTGGAGGTTACCTGGTTAGAGGGTTCCAGGTTTTTATCATCGGTTTTGTGTATGCACTGCCGATAATACTGATATCGACCTGCATTTCGGTTCTGTTCCCATCTGTATTTGATCCGGGGTCATCCGGGGAGGATGTCAGTGCCGCAATTTGGGTGGTTGTGGTCTGCGTAAACTGCCTGTCGCTCCTTTACGGAATTTTGCTGGCATTTGTGATCCCGGCTGCATTAGGAAATTTTGCGGACAAAGAGCAGTTTGGGGCAGCCTTCCACTTCGGAGAGGTGCTTAGTCTGGTGCGGGCTGCGCCGATGGCATACCTGCTGGCTTTGATTGGCAACCTACTGGCTGGGTTTATTGCTATGCTCGGCATAATCCTCTGTTTTATCGGCGTCGTTCTTACGAACGCATACGCTCAGTCGGTTATCGGGCACCTGAACGGTCAGGCTTATAACGAGGCAAGGTCAAAACTGGCGTTAGAGCCGGTTGAAGCTTAATTTCTGTAGTTAGAATTCGTAAAAAGAGGCTGCCCCAAAAGGTTGTCACCCTGAGTATCGCGCTGCATGCCTTTGGCGAAACGAAGGGTCTCCCAGACTAAGTAGGAGATTCTTCACTCCGTTTCCCTGCGGGAAATCTTCGTTCAGAATGACATTTACCTGGTTTTAGACAGTCTCTTTTGTTATTTAAAACAGTAAATCTTCACCAAACAAAAGTCGTTCCGATTCGGTTCATCTTCCGAACAGTCAATTATTCGGATAATTGATTATCAATTTAGTCATCTCTCAAGGTTGGCACCTCTTAAAGAAATTTTTCTCATCACTCGTTCGTGGAGTTTCACCTTTATACGAAGAGATCATCTTGACTTTTGAAAAATGATTATGCTATATTAATTAGAGTTCATTTCATTATTCGGTTTGGCTGCTGGTCATTTGATACGTTTAGAGCATTAATTTTCTCCTGAATGGATTAGAAGGCAGGTCACTTCAAAAGGCTGAAATATGAACCTTAAGAATTTTATCTCAACAGGGTCATTTGGTTCACTTGTGTCCTTATTAAAGGATATGGTACGCAGGGAACACCACCAGGCGAGGCTGCTGAAATATTTTGGCGTAAGGCCAGAACTGCGCATGAAGCTGGTCGAGAGCATTTACAAGGGTGCCGCGCCTGCCAGTCAAAACCCAACCAGAGATGAGATAATCGCAGTTCTAGTTCTCCTGGGGAGCGCGCAGCCGATCGATCAGGTGCTCCGACGGGTAGAACAATTTTCACTTGTGGAATGGTCAGTGTGTTTTGATGATAAATTCTTCAGTTTGCTGGAAAAGGAAAGCCGCAGCCTGCGCCTGGCGGGGTTCTTCAGGGATGGACGCAACTTGGTAAAGGTTGGAGCCGCGGCTGCCTGGATGCACAACCAGAATGAATGGGCACAGAGGCTGGATAATAGGATCAAGATCGAGCTTGCAAAACAGATCTCTGACCAGCCCTTTCTGAAGCAGTCTGGCTGGTAAAGAGACCGATTGGTCCTGCAGAATTGGTAAGACCTCCCTTACCATAACCGCTTGCTCTGCCGGGAGGGTGCTGAAGAGGAGAATTTATCCGTAATTAATGAAAGAGAGGTGGATGATGGAAGGAGAGAAGATAGGCGAGGTAACCCATTTTTACAATCGAATCTGCGTTGGGGTAATCGAACTGAGCGGCGGTATAAAGGTCGGTGATATGATCCATTTCCTCGGCAGGTCGACCGATTTCAAGCAACCGGTGAAGTCCCTGCAGATTGAACACGAGCAGGTTGAAGAAGCGGCGGGTGGGATGGAAGTTGCCTTAAAAGTTGAACGGCGGGTCAGGAAAGGGGACAAAGTGTTCAAACTCGCCGAGGAGGCAAGCCCGTAAAACGGTTCGCGAGTCTAGTTAGAAGCCCTTTTGTTTTGTATTACACATAAAAGATATCCCGGAAAAGCGGGTCTTTTCGGGAGCAGTGCCTGATTTAAAACTCCAGATTAATAAAAACAAATCTTAGCTTGGCTTAATTGTGGGTATAATGGATAATATTTGGAGGAATTGTCCATGAACGATATTTATCCGGAGGTAATCCGTAAAGCCCAAACCGGACAGGTGGATATGGACGAAGAATGTTCACACCTTGGATTGATTAACAATGTGTCCCCTTCCGGGCAGGGATGTGAGGAATGCCTCAAGATCGGAGATAACTGGGTACACCTGCGTTTATGCCTGATTTGCGGGAAAGTGGGTTGCTGTGACAATTCGAAAAACAAACACGCGACAAAACATTTCCATGAAACCGGTCACGCGCTGGTTGCTTCCTTTGAGCCGGATGAGGATTGGATCTGGTGTTATAAAGATAAGACTCTAATCTGGCCAGTATGACGAGAGAAATATTCAGAATCTATTGAAATTAAGGGGCGATATGAAAAGCGGGGCAGCCAAACAAAATAATCCCAGCAGCGGAATCGCAGACCGGAGCCAGGACGCGCCCAGGGTGCAGGGGGAGAGACGGGTTGTTACGATCCTGTTCTGCGATGTGGCTGGATCAACGGCAATTGCCGAGCAACTGGATCCGGAAGAATGGGCTGAGATTATGGACGAAGCTTTCGAAATTTTCATCTCACCCGTGCAAAGATACGACGGGAAAGTGGCGCGGTTGATGGGCGATGCGATTCTGGCTTTTTTCGGCGCGCCTTTAGCCCACGAGGATGATCCGCAGCGGGCTGTGCTGGCGGGATTAGAGATTCTAAGCGGAATCCAGCCTCTCAGAGAAGAGATGAAGCTTGATTATGGGATGGACTTCAACGTCCGCATCGGAATCAACACCGGGCCGGTTGTCGTGGCTGAGGTCGGCTTGCAGGATGCAGGAGAATACACTGCAATGGGCGATGCGGTCAACCTGGCTGCCCGCATGGAGCAGAGCGCCCGACCCGGCACAGTCCAGATCAGCGCAGACACATACCGCTGGGTGGCGCCGTTTTTCGAAGTTGAAAAGCTGGGTAAACACGCCATTAAGGGAAAGTCGGAAGCGGTGGAGACCTACCGGGTGATTAAGCGCAAAACCACCCCTGGCAGGGTAAGGGGTATTGAAGGACTCAGCGCTCCGATTATCGGACGCGAGGATGAGATGAATCGTATGAAGGCAGTCCTCGCCCAGGTGCAAAATGGACGAGGCCAGATTGTTTCAATCATGGGGGATGCTGGAATTGGGAAAAGCCGCCTGATTGAGGAAACCCGCCGCGAATGGGAGAATTCACCGGATGGTGGTAATACATGGATTGAGAGCCGGGGTGTTTCATTTGATTCCGCCTTTCCTTACGGGTTGTTCCGTCAGATTCTGCGCCAATCGTGCGGGTTAGTGGTTGAGGACCCGCCGGAAATTATTCAAAAGCGGATCCTGGATCTGCTGGATCGTTTGCCCGAGAGCCCAAATGGAAACCGGGAGAAGATAAAAAAAGCAGCAGAGATTTTGCTTGAAACAAACCCAGGAAAAAAAGGCGCACTTCCGGAAGGAAAGGACTTGAAGCAAATCCTCTACGATGGTTTTCGAACATTTCTGATGAGTTTAAGCGCGCAATCGCCGGCAGCTTTTGTGTTTGATGACCTGCACTGGGCGGATCATGCTTCTATTGATTTGCTTGTTGACCTGTTCTCCATCAGCGAACAGGCTCCGGTTTTATTTCTGACCTCCTTCCGACCATACCGCCAATCTCCTGGCTGGCAGGTGAAGAACTCCGGAGAGAGGGATTTTCCAAACCGGTATTTGCTGATCTCTCTCAAGCCATTAACTGAAATAGAGAGCGGCGAGCTGGTGGACAGCCTTCTGTCTGTCGCCGAACTGCCGGCTCAGCTCCAAAATAAAATACTATCAAAATCTGAGGGAAATCCATTTTTCGTGGAAGAAGTTGTGCGGACTCTGATTGAGAGCGGTGCGGTCGTCCGCGATGAAGCCAGGGATAAGTGGGTGGCATCCCGGAAAGTGGAAGAGATTGATATCCCTGATAATTTGCAGGCATTGATTTTAGCCAGAATTGACCGGCTTGAAAAAGAAGCCCGCAGTACACTCCAACTCGCATCTGTAATCGGGCGCTCTTTTTATTACCGGGTGCTTGCAAGAATCACGGAGGAATCAGATGCCCTGGAACAGAATTTGAACACACTCGAGAGGCTGGAACTGGTCGTAGAACAGGCACTGAAGCCGGAAAGGGAGTACCTGTTTAGGCATGAACTGACCCGCGATGCGGCTTACAAATCTATCCTGCGCCGGCAGCAGCGCAGGTACCACAGGATGGTCGCCGAGGCAATTGAGAACCTGTTTTCTGATTACCTGGATGAGGAAGCCCACCGTCTTGCATACCACTTTTACCGCGCTCGCAATTATCAAAAGGCTCTCGAATATTACACCATCGCTGCGGATAAATCTGCCGGATTGTATGCAAATGACGAAGCCATCCAGCATTACAGCCATGCCCTTGAACTTACCAGCACAGTTGAACTCCCAAAGGATGAGTTGATCCACCTGTATACATCGCTTGGTCGGGTTTATGAAGTAAGCGGTGATTTTGAGAAAGCCATGGCTACCTATAAGGAATTGGAAGAGATGGGTGCTGAGAACGGTGATGAGGAGATGATTCTTGCTGCTTTGATACCGCAAGCCACCATCTACTCGATCCCGTCTGATCAAATAAACGGGGAGCAGGGACGGGCTGTTTCTGAACATGCCCTGGCGCTTGCCCGAGAGTTAGGCGATCACCGGGCGGAATCAAAAGTCCTCTGGAACTTACTTTTGTTGGAAGAGCTTATTCTAGGCAACAAAGAATCTGCATATAAATATGGTGAACAAGCGATCGAAATCGCGCGTAAATATGATTTAAAGGAAGAACTGGCTTATGCCCTGCATGATATGACCAGGGTTTATTTTGAATCTGGTATGGTGGAAGAAGCCTTAAGTGCTTTTGAGGAATCGAATCGGTTATGGCGTGAATTAAAAAATTTACCGATACTAGCGGATAACCTTGGTGCAGCCGCGCAGGGTTTGTACTATATGGGGGAGTTTAACCAGGCTCTGGAGAAAGCAACCGAAGGCGTTGATATCAGCCGTGAAATTAATAACAACTGGGGTCATGCATACAATCAAGTTGCGTGTGCGTTGATCCTTGCCGAATTTGGACATGTAAGCGAGGCTGTCAATGCGCTACAAGAGTCGGCTCCACTGGCGAGAAAAGCTAATTTTAGCGCAGGCGAAATGATGGTTCATGGGTATTTATCCTGGTTGTATGGCACGTTTGGCGACGTTCAGCGTGCTCGCGAGAATGAAGTGTTATTAAATGAAAAGCTGCACAATGTGGACAGGTTTGGTAACTACAAAATAATATGGGAAGGTTTAATCTCTCATTTTGAAGGTGATTCAAAAACGGCGTTTGGGATTTTAGATGAAAACATCCAAGAATGCTGTTTGAATGTGATGGATGATTATGTTGGCCCTTTGCTGGCGAATATCTTAAGTTCGATCGCAGTCTCAAGCGGGGAGTTTCGAACCGCGTTGCGTATTTCTAATGAATCGATCGCAAGCATGAAGGAGCTGCATATGCGTTTGTTCCTGCCTGATATTCTGATGGCCAAGGGCAGGTCGTTATTAGAGCTTGGCGAAAAAGAGGCCGGGTACAAAACGCTATACGACGCTTATAACCAGGCGATTTCTCTCGGTTCACGCCGCAGCGCGCTTTTTGTGCTGGCTGAACTGGTTCAGGCGGAATTGGAGCGTGATAATGAGTCGAAAGCGGCCGAACTGCGGCTGGAAGGACAGGAACTGGTGGAATACATTTCCAGCAAAATCGATGATACCAAATTGCAGATTGCATTTCTCAGCAGCAAGCCTGTCAGGGCTCTTTTAGCATAAATGATTCGCCCGTTGTACAGCGGGCAGCGATAATTCTGAAAAAGGTGGAAAATGGCAAAACCAGTAATACTGACCTTAGATGACGAACCCGGAGTTCTGGATGCGGTTGAGTCCGATTTGCGGCGCCACTTCCGGGGCGATTACAGGATTCTTAAAGCAAACAGCGGTTCGGAAGCGCTTGAGGCGCTTAAAGAGCTCAAAAGGCGCGGCCAGCCGGTGGCGCTCTTCCTGGTCGACCAGCGTATGCCTGAAATAAGCGGGACTGAATTCCTCAAACAGGCAAGGGAAATTTTTCCTCAAGCGCGCAAGGTGCTGCTGACCGCCTATGCGGACACCGAAGCGGCTATATCCAGCATTAACGAGGTTGAACTGGACTATTATCTGATGAAGCCCTGGGACCCGCCTGAAGTGAATATGTATCCGATCCTAGATGACCTGCTCAGCGACTGGCAGGCGAATGTTGAACTTCCCTACGAAGGTATCCGTGTTGCCGGCACACTGTGGTCCGCCAGAAGCCATGAAGTTAAGGACTTCCTGGCGCGCAACCTCATCCCCTACCAGTGGCTGGATATCGAAACGGATAAAAACGCAAAGCAGATGGTTGATTCAATAACAGAAGGGAGAGGCAGGCTGCCGGTGATATTCTTCCCGGATGGCAGCACGCTGGTTGAGCCGGATAACCGCCAGATGGCTGAGAAAACCGGGATGCACATCCAGGCAGCCCAGCCTCATTATGACGTTATCATCCTCGGCGCCGGTCCAGCTGGTCTTGGTGCGGGCGTCTACAGTGCATCGGAAGGTTTAAAGACTCTCATGATTGAAAAACACGCCACTGGAGGCCAGGCGGGGACCAGCTCGCGCATCGAAAATTATCTTGGGTTTCCAAAAGGGCTCAGCGGGGCGGACCTTGCCCGGCGGGCGACTGCCCAGGCAAAACGCCTGGGAGCTGAAATCCTGCTCACCCAAGAAGTGAAGGGTGTGAGGGTGGAAGGGCAGTACCGGATCGTGGAAATGAAGGACGGCAGCGAACTCAGCTGCAAAGCCCTGGTGATAGCCACTGGGGTATCTGTCCGGAAACTGGATCTTCCCGGAATAGATCAATTCACCGGCGCGGGCGTGTACTACGGAGCGGCATTGACCGAGGCGGCTTTTTATAAAGGGGAACATGTCCTTGTTGTCGGCGGCGCAAACTCGGCTGGCCAAGGCGCAATGTTTTTCTCCAGATACGCCAGCAAGGTCACCCTGCTTGTAAGGGGTAGCGCGATTGAACTGGGAATGTCGCAGTATCTGGTCGACCAGATTCAATCAACACCAAACATTGAAGTTCTGACAAATTCGGAGGTCGCGGCTGTTTACGGAGACCAGAAATTAAAAGCGATTGATATCAGGGATAATTCGAGCGGCGAGATCAAAAAAGTGAACACGCCTGCTATGTTTATCTTCATCGGGGCTGCCGCGCATACAGAGTTTCTCCAGAATATCGTCCACACCAACCGGACTGGATTTGTCGTCACTGGCCCGGACCTGCTCCAAAACGGTGCTGCGCCTAAAAAATGGCGTTTGAAACGCGATCCATTTCTGCTGGAGACCAGCGTACCGGGGATTTTTGCAGCCGGTGATGTACGCCAGGGGGCCATCAGGCGGGTCGCCTCCGCAGTAGGGGAAGGCGCGATCGCGGTTAGTTTTATCCATCAGTATCTCAAGACGGTTTGATGTTTAATTTTCTGCGAAAAATTGAATTGTTTTCAAAACTGCCTGAAGATGACCTCTGGCAGCTCTGCGGTTTGATCGAAACCATAAATATCTCTGCCGGAGAGGTGCTTTTCAAAGAAGGCGACCCGGGTGAAAAGGCGTATGTCATCAAGGAGGGGGAGCTTGAAGTGATTAAGGACGGGCCGGGTGGGGAAATGCTGCTTGCAGCCCGGAAACCCGGTGAGGTGATCGGGGAAATGGCTTTGCTCGAAGAGAATCCCCGCATGGCAACGGTCCGGGCTCGTCGGGACAGCACACTGTTTGCGATTGAGAAAGAACAGATTGATAACCTGATTGCAACCAGCCCAACTGCTGCTCAGGCACTTTTTAAAACAATCCTTGCCCGCTGGCGCAGCACACAGTCGAAATTGCGCCAGAGCGAGAAAATGGCTCAGCTGGGTACGATGACCGCCGGTGTAGCCCATGAGCTGAACAATCCTGCCGCGGCTGTAAAAAGGGCTGCCGACCAGCTTGAAGAAGCGCTGACCGAGTATCTACGAGCTCAGAAAGTGTTAGATGTAGACCAGTTCAAACCTGAAGGCCTGGAAAGTTATCTGGCGCTGCTTGAACAGGCCAGGCAGGGCGGATCGAATCCGCCTCAGATCAATTCCCTCACCCGCAGCGACCGTCAGGATGAAGCTGAAGACTGGCTTTATGGAGCCGGAATTAATGAAGCCTGGAAGTATGCCCCTGCGGTTGTTGATATGAACCTGGATGTCCGTGACCTAGATCGAATCAGCCAGCTGTTCGGGATGGAATCCCTTCCCTCCATCCTGGACGTTTTATGTTCCTGGTTCACAATCAACAAGCTGATACGCAGTGTAGGACTTGGTGCAGGACGAATTTCGGAGATAGTAAAAGCGTTAAAATCGTACGCATACCTCGACCAGGCTCCGGTTCAGAATGTAGATGTACACCAGGGGCTGGAGGATACAATCCTTATCCTGGGAAACAAGCTCAAATCAGGCATAACCATAAAACGCGAGTATGCCCCTAATCTTCCGATTATACAGGCATACGGCAGCGAACTGAACCAGGTCTGGACGAACCTGATTGATAACGCCATCGACGCAATGGGGGAGCAGGGGGTGATTACTCTCAGAACCCGCGCCCAGGATAAATGGGTTGTGGTCGCAGTAGAGGACAACGGCGAAGGGATACCGGAGGAGATACAGTCCCGCGTCTTCGATCCGTTTTTTACAACCAAACCCCCCGGAGTTGGAACCGGGCTGGGTCTGGACATCAGTTACAACATAGTTGTGCAGAAGCACAAAGGGAATATTAATCTCAGCTCGCAGCCCGGAAAGACAGTATTTGAGGTCTGGCTGCCGGTTAATTTTGAAAACGGTAGCGATTCAGAAACCCGGAATGCTCACAGGGAAGGCGCAGAAGCTGAGGCTTGAAGCCATCCAGCAAATCTACCTTAGAATTCTGCAACTTGAAAGGTATATTTTCCCCGGAGAGCTACCACAAATCCAGTACACCCCTCAAAATCCCGAATTCGCCAATATGATAGGCGTTGTGGTCACTCAAAACCAGGATTTCCCGGAAAACGGTGTAATCAGGCGCATGGGGAATCGGTGCGGTTAATGGGAAGGGTGGGTTTGTTACCAGGTTTTCAAAAGCATTCATGTCCGCCTTGATCTGCCCAAGGGAAGCTTCCCATTTTCCCTGGTTGGCGGTTTCATCAACCCCAGGCCAGTAACCCGCTGGCCATACCGGTGATTCATGATCAGGGTTTAACACAAACTCAAGGATATCCCACTGGGCGATGCGGATATGCTCCAGCAGGTGCCAGAAGGAATAAGGCACATTCGGTGGTTTTATGTTGAATTCTTCCGGCGGAAAGCTCGCGACTGCCTCTTCAAAGGTCATATGTGCATTGCCTCCCCGAAGAAGGGAGAGCAGCTGCTCCTGGATAACTGTTTCGTCCATAAGCTTACTCCTTATTATTTGCTTGTTTGATCTTTTTACTAACCAAATTGAGTATATCCTTAAATGACGTGTTTTGTTATTTTTGGAATTGGTATTAGGCAGGTAGAATATGGATAACAACGATTCTGTGGGATTGGGGTTGTAGTTTGTGGAGGAAGGCCCTGAAAACATGATTAGAAATATCATCTGGGATCTTGACGGGACGCTGTTCGACACTTATCCCGCTATCCTGCGGGCGTTCAGGCTCGCACTTGAAGATAACGGCATAACGATCTCAGAGGAACGGGTCAGGAACCAGGCACAGAAATCACTTACCCGGTTTACAGAAGAGCTGGTGAGGAAATTTGGTATCGATCCTAACTATCTCCAGGAACGCTACCTGGCTTATTGTTCCGAATACCCGCTGGCGGAACAGAAACTGTTTCCGGGTGCCCGGGAGGTTTGTGAGTACATCTGTTCTATGGGAGGGATCAATGTGATCGTTACTCACCGTCCCTGGAGTTCAGCCAAAAAGCTGCTCAGGACATACCGCATGAGCGAGTATTTCACATTTTTGTTAACAGTCGAGCAGGGTTACCCCCTCAAACCGGACCCGGCTATGTTTGAAAAAGTGATCGAGAACTTTGAGCTTAATCGGGAGGAAACCCTGGCGGTTGGGGACCGGGACCTGGACATTCTTGCCGGAAAGGCGGCAGGTTTAACCACCTGCCTGTATAATGGCAAGGATTACGAGAGCGAACCAGACCTGGTTATCGACGATTATTCCCAATTGTTGGATTTCCTGAAAGACGAAAAGTGAAGCAAAAAGATGGGGCAAAAACACTGCAGGCAGTTGGTATTAATTAATCGCTGAATCGGGAGATTTGGGTGGGGATATTATGACTAAAGTGGAAAATTACCGGGCGGAACTGCGGAATATTGGCATAAAGGAATGGGATGCCTACCTGCTGAACAACTCCGGGCTTCCCGGCAGAAGGGGAAATATTGAACTGGCGCGGGCCTTCGCCTTGGAAGGAAACCGGGAGAATTTTGATCGCTATCTCGCATATAACTCTGACATTGCGCCGGTTAACACTCCGGAGGAGTTTTTTGCTTTCTGCGGGGTGCTGGGATGCGGCAGGCTACTTTCGGAAGGGGACGACCTGCAGTTCAAAACACTGCGCGCCTGCGCAGGAGACCCGCGCTGGCGAATCCGCGAAGGGGTAGCAATGGCATTGCAAATGCTCGGTCGTTCGGATATGGACCGCCTGATCCTGGAGATGGAGACGTGGAGCCGGGGAAGTCCGCTGGTTCAGCGTGCTGCAGCCGCTGGCCTTTGCGAGCCGGACATGCTTTTTGATGAGCGTGACAGCCGCAGAACGATTGATATCCTTGATAGAATTACGGTTTCGATTATTGACCTCCGGGATAGAAAAAGTGCTGGGTTTATCGCCCTCAGGAAAGGATTAGGGTATTGCTGGAGTGTCGCGGTTGCCGCGAACCCGGATTACGGAAAGCCGTTTTTTGAAAAATGGTTAGCAAGCCGGGACAAGGATATTCGCTGGATCATGAAACAGAACCTGACTAAAAAGCGACTGATGCGAATGGATAAAAACTGGGTGGAGAAATGTATAGCTGTGATTTGAATTTTAAGCCGAAGTTAAAGTCGATATCAACCAGTAGATACCTCCCGCCAGTATAGCGGTCGCCGGGAGGGTAACCAGCCACGCCAGGGCGATATCGCCGGCAACGCTCCACCTCACTTTACTCAGCCGCTCGGCAGAACCCACGCCCATAATTGAAGAACTTACCACCTGGGTGGTGCTTACCGGACCGCCAATCAGGGAAGCGCCCAGTATCACCCCTGTGGAGGTAACCTGGGAATTAAATGCGTCAACTGGGCGGATTTTATAAATGCGGGCGCCGAGGGTTTTGATCAAGCGCCAACCACCTGTGGCGGTGCCCAGGGCAATCGCAGTTGCGCTGATAAAGATTACCCAAAGCGGGACGTAAAATGAATTTATCATCCCACTGGTTACAAGACCAAGGGTTATCACCCCCATCGTCTTCTGGGCGTCGTTCGTCCCGTGGCTGAATGCGAGTGTGACAGCTGTCAGGATTTGGGAGCGTTTAAAGAACCAGTTAATTCGAGGGCTTGCACCTCTTGCCAGAAAAAGTACCAGTTTTGTAAAGAGGAACCCGCCGGCGAACCCGATGACAGGGGACAGCAGCAGCACCAGCAGCACCCCAATCAAACCCTGCGGGTAAATCGCCTCCATCCCGGCTGAGATAATAACCGCTCCCACCAGTCCGCCGATCAATGCGTGCGAGGAACTGCTGGGCAAGCCAAGGTATAAGGTCAGTAGATCCCAGCATATGGCGCTGAGGAGGGCGGCAATGATAACCAGGTTGTTGATTACGCTGGCGTTGACAATATCATGGCCAATTGTCGTGGCGACCGCCACCCCGAACAGGAAAGGAGCGATAAAATGAGCCGCAGCGGTCACCCCGAGCGCCGTCCGGGCCGAGAATGCCCGCGAGGTGATCATGGTGGCGACGATACTGCTCGAATCGTTGACGCCGTTGATAAAATCAAAAACAACTGCGAGTCCAATCAGGACGATCAGGGTAATATCCACAGCCAGATACTCCCGGATCAGGTCATCTTCACAACAATATCGGAGATAATATTGGCGGCCTCATCGCCCCTGTCGGCGGCGTTGCTGAGGTGGCGGTATACCTCCCGCTTTTTGAGCATTTTAACGATGTGTTTCACGTCCTCCGGACCTTTGAAGAGTTCCGCCAGGGCTTCCCGATAGACGGTTTCAACCCGGTTCTCGAGCGCTTTTGCCCTCTGGGCATGGTCGATAGCCACGTTAGGATGCTTTTGGAGCCGCTGGGTTGCCATATGGATTTCGAAGGCTGCATCCCGCAGCAGGGAGGCTATCCTGACCATATGATCTGTTGGGTTGACTTTTAGAATTTCCATTTCATCGACCGTTGAAAAGGCGTAATCTAGAACATCGTCGATCGCCCTCGATAATGCGAAAATATCCTCCCGGTCAAAGGGAGTGACAAATGTGCGGTTCAGCTCATCGATTAATATGCGCCGGATCTCATCAGCCTCTTTTTCAAGTTCAGTCAGCTCGGTTGCAGATTCATGACTCTCAGTGCTCATAAAATCTTTTAAAAGGTCGAGTCCATTAAGAGTAAGGGCTGCCTGCTCTATGATCAATAAAATAAATTTGTCCCGTTTTGGTTTAATGAGATTGCTCAGGAATGAACTCCTGGGTTCGACTGTGCTCCCCTGGGTATTGTTTTCCTGGA
This sequence comes from Anaerolineales bacterium, assembly GCA_046259385.1. Classification (GTDB taxonomy): domain Bacteria; phylum Chloroflexota; class Anaerolineae; order Anaerolineales; family UBA4823; genus CAVWDI01. The sequence goes on along the minus strand of JBJYWI010000142.1, from coordinate 6,130 downwards.
TCTCGCTCTGATTTTTATTTTCTTTCATATCTTAGACCGTGGTGCTACTTATCTGATTGTAATTTCTTCCCCATTGTGGATAAAATAGTTTTTACTTGTATCCGAGGGTAATGGATAACCTGTCGATGATAAAAACCCCCGGGTATTTATGATACCAGATGTAATCAAAAGTTGCAGAGAAATAATAATAAAATATTAATAATTATTTTTACTGATCAAGTATAAATAGCCTGCGGAAGCTGTCATCCTTGACACCTCTCGGTATGGTGGTACACTTTGGCGCGTGAGGAAACGAATTGTTACACCAGCCCCGGACCCGTATTGCCCTAAAAGGGCATTTGGTCGCGTGGGGTGAACAGTTTTCTTTCTCTGTTAGTTAATTACTGCCCTCCGGTCAAACAGCTCCTGAGGGCAGCTATTTTTTAACAAATAAAAGCAGAATCGATATAACAACAGGGATCATCCGTTGAATAAGGAGGCCGACCATGCGCATGAGTAAACTTTTCAGCCAGACGCTGCGCGAAATTCCCTCGGAGGCTGAAATTCCCAGCCACCAGCTGCTGTTACGGGCGGGTTTTATCCGCCAGCTTGCAGCGGGGGTGTTCAGCTATCTTCCGCTAGCCAGGCGCTCTCTTACCAAAATCGAGGACATAATCCGCGAGGAGATGGATGCGATTGACGGGCAGGAAGTGACCATGCCGGTTGTGCACCCAGCCGATATTTGGAAGGAGACTAACCGCTGGTATGAGATTGACGCTGAAATGGGCCGGCTTAAGGACCGCAATGGGCGTGATATGGTGCTGGCGATGACCCATGAGGAGGTGGTGGCTGACCTTGTTCGAAAAGAAGTGCACTCATACCGCCAGCTTCCCATGATGATCTACCACATCCAGACCAAGTGGCGGGATGACCCCCGTCCGCGGGCTGGTTTGATCCGGGTGCGGGAATTTACAATGAAGGACAGTTACACCCTGGATGCGGACTGGGAAGGCCTGGACAAACAGTACCGGGCTCACTACCAAGCATATTTCAATATATTCCACCGCTGCGGGCTTCCGGTGGTTGCGGTCAGCTCGGATGTCGGCATGATGGGCGGGACCATGGCGCATGAGTTTATGTACCTCACCCCGGTCGGGGAGGACACCTTGATGATCTGTGAATCCTGCGGTTACGCCTCCAACCGCCAGATAGCTGAGTTCAAGAAAATCCTCAATCCACCCGAAGACAAACTGCCAGTGGAAAAAGTCGCCACTCCGGAGATGAAAACAATCGCCGAGCTGGCGGAATTCCTGGGTGTACCCGAATCGAAAACAGCCAAGGCTGTCTTCCTGATGGCGACTGTCCCGGATGGTGAGACAACCCGAGAGCAGTTTGTTTTTGCGGTGCTGCGGGGTGATATGGAACTCAACGAGACGAAACTGGGTAACGCCCTGAAATCCAGAGCCCTGCGCCCGGCTACTGAGGCAGAAATAATCGCCACAGGTGCGGTCCCAGGTTATGCCTCCCCGGTAGGATTGAAGGATACGCTGGTTGTTGTGGACGATGCAATACCAGGATCGGACAACCTGGTCGCAGGCGCCAACGAAGAAGGATTCCACCTTCTCAATGTGAATTACGGGCGCGACTATCAGGCTGATCTGGTGGCGGACATCGCAGCAGCCCAGGAGGGGGATGCCTGCCCGCAGTGCGGTGGGGTTCTAAGGGCGGAACGGGGAGTTGAGGTGGGTAATATTTTTAAGCTGGGTACCCGTTACAGCAAAGCGATGGGAGCTTACTTCCTGGACAAAGACGGTGAAAAAAAGCCGGTCATTATGGGTTCATATGGGATTGGCAGCGGGCGGCTGCTTGCCTGCGTGGCAGAGGAATTCCACGATGACCTGGGTTTGATCTGGCCGGTCGCTGTTGCGCCTTACCAAATTCACCTGGTTGTGCTGGGCGGCAGGGACGGCAGTGAGGAGTTCGCTTTCGCTGAGAGGCTTTATGCGGACCTGATTGAGGCTGGTTTTGAGGTGCTTTTTGACGACCGTGATGAAAGTCCGGGGGTGAAGTTCAACGACGCTGACCTTATCGGTCTGCCAATCCGCCTGACGGTCAGCGCCAGGGCGCTGGAAGCGGGAGGGGTTGAATTTAAACGCCGCGATCTGGAGCAAAAAGAGATCATCCCTATCGACCAGTTGACTGATAAGATTCAATCTGAACTCGTGCAGCTGCAGTCCGCTATCGACGAAATGGTCGTGCCGGAGCCTTTCCCGGAGGGTGGGTAGTCTGTTTGTAGGGAAGGATTCCCATCCTGCCGCTCTTTTTGGTGTCGATCTTTCCTGGTTTTGACTGATCTTTGGACAAACTTGTGCTGCATATATGGGGCGTGATAAACAGCACGGGGCATCCAATGCTTTAAGCTCCAGGATCGGCGCGGGTATAACAAAACCTAACTACGAGAATATTTTACTTCCCCTATCTGGTTGATATGTTCACATGAGGAATCGATTCTGGGGTAATAAATAATTTCTATTTTAAAATCCACCTGATCACAGATAATCACTTCCCGCATCAGTCATGCACTGGTACTACCAAGACTTGAACATCTCTTTCACGCAGGCTTTCGATCATCTGTTCAGGTGCTGAAGAATCGGTAATAAGAATATCAATTTTGTTGATTGGCATGATCGGCATAAACCCCGCTCGTCCCAGTTTGCTGTGATCAGCCAGAACGATCACTTGCTCAGCTCGATTGGCCATCTCCCGTCCTGTCTGAGCGACCAACGGGTGGGCGCTGGTGATACCGCCATTTATCGTAAGTCCATCGCAGCCGAGAAAAGCGCGATGGGCAGAAATTTGCTGCAATGAATTCAATACCTCTGGACCGACTGTGGCAAAGTGTTCAGGTAAAAATATACCCCCTAAAAGTAAAAGATTGGGCGTAGCCCAGGAGCCCATTTCATCCAATAATAAGGTGGAGTTTGTCACAATACGAAGGGTACCCAATTGACGAATGGATTCGGGAATGTGCCGGGCAACTTGAAGCACTGACGTTCCTGTATCCATGAGAACCACATCTCGAGGCTGAATATATTCAGCAGCAACTGCCCCGATACGTCTTTTTTCTGCTTCAAATTTTATTTTGCGTTCATTAAGAAGCGCAATTTGAAGACCCTCGCTGGTAGATACAGCACCCCCATGCACACGGCGGATAATCCCTTTACTCTCCAAAATGGATAGATCACGCCGGATTGATGTATCAGTTAGTCCGAACTCATCCATTAATTCTGCAACTTGAATACTGCCCCGGTCGCGAATTTGACTGGCGATCAACTCGCGTCGTTTGTGAGCATTCAATCGATCATTCATGGCAGTATCCACCTATCTGTTGATTCACCACTGCGTACTGTTCTGGCACACAGAACTGAGAAGTCTGCGTGCCAGAACTTGTTCTAAAGCATATGATCAGCGATTTATCAAAGGCTTACTGGGCGATCTCCTCCCAACCAGATGCAATATTTTCGGCAGCTGCTGTTAACAAAGAAAAATCCTGGGGGAAAGATACATTATTGTAGGCTTCCGCTGGGGGGAATTTAGCCGCCAGTTCCTCAGGTAATTCAATGTTGCGGATGGGATGTGTGAAACCCTGTGCATAGACCAACTGCCCTTCATCCGAAAATTCTAATTCAAGCAACAGCTTGGCTGCATTTGGATGCGGTGCTTCGGCAGTAACAAATTGTGTGTAAAGCCCAGCGACTGTTCCATCACTGGGAATTACCAATACAAGCGGCATCCCTAATTCTTCCGCCTTGCTCAGGCAATCGAAATCCCAGAATAAAGCAATTGGGGACTCGCCAGCCTGAATTTGGGATGTACCGGGGGAAGCTGCGTTCAATTGCCCTTTCTCGATCATCTCTGCAAAGTAATCAAGTCCGGGTTGAACATTAGTTTCATCACCGCCATTGCCAAAAGCCGCTCCGAGAACGACCGAGTTTGCTGTACCGGATTTACGCGGGTCTTTCATGGATACCATACCCTTATACTGTTCATCCAATAGATCTGCCCAACTTTGTGGAATATTTTCCACAAGGTCGGCATTCACGCAGAACCCTATTGCGCCCCAGTATGCGGCGGACCAATACCCATCTGCATCTTTGGCATAATCAGGGAGCTCATCCCAGTATGCGTGCTTATAGGCTTGAGAAAGACCATCCTCTACTACCTGATTGGCGAAATTAACTCCCAGGTCGGTGATGTCAGCAACACCAGCGCCCTTTTCAGCTTGCAGGGCAGCAATGATCTCACCACTTCCCATGTCAGTGTCTAGATGGGGTATACCGTATTTGCCCTCATATAACTCCCACATGCCGCCATAATTCACCCAGTCATCAGGCAACCCGTAACTGACAATTTCACCTTCTTCTTCGGCAGCTGCGACCAGTTCAGCCATAGGATCGGCTGGTGCCGCCTCTTCCATCGGTTCTTCCACTGGTTCTTCCGCTGGCGCCTCGGTTTCAACAGGGGC
>JBJYWI010000142.1:0-1526 GCA_046259385.1 Anaerolineales bacterium | reverse complement strand
TCATTACCAGCTGGATCGATGTCGGGCATTACTCTGCATGCCTCCCGTTTGAAGGATAGTTGTACGTGTTCATCAAGAATAAATTTACCTCTATCGACAGTCTTGATGTCCACAATGATGAGCTGACCATCCAAGTCGAGGTTCAGTCGAGTCACTGCTCCCAGTAAAGTAATGTCTTTTACTACAGCTGTTAAACGGTTTTCCTCTTTATTTACGGTATCAGCATGGCTTAAATGAATTTCATCCGGACGTATGAAGACAGTGACAGTATCCCCATTTTTAAGTACCCCATCTGTTAAGGGCTGCGAATAAATTTTCCAGTTCGGACGGTTATTTGCAACTAGACCTGTTTTGGTATCCACCAACGTCCCTGAGAATTGATTGATGGTTCCTACGAAGGTGGCAACAAAGTGATTGTCAGGCTTGACATAGATTTCTTCTGGGGTTCCGATTTGTTCAATCATCGCACGGCGCATCACTACAACTCGATCCGAGATGGAAAGTGCCTCTTCTTGATCATGTGTCACATAGATTGTCGTGATACCCAGCGTGGTTTGAATACGCCGTATCTCGTGTCGCAGGGATACCCTGACCACTGCGTCCAGCGCGCTCAACGGCTCATCCAGCAATAATACTTTTGGTTCATTTGCTAAAGCCCGGGCAAGCGCTACACGCTGCTGCTGCCCACCACTCAATTCATGCGAGTATTTGTGTCCGACGTCAGATAGCCCAACCATTTCAAGGAGTTCAGCGACGCGTTTATTGATCTCGTTGGAAGATAGTCTGGCAATACGTAAGCCGAAAGCCACATTGTTCCAGGCGGTCATATTGGGAAATAATGCATAGGATTGAAATACCATACCCATACCCCTGCGATTAGGAGGCACGGATGTGATATCTGTCCCTGCCAGTAAAATACTGCCCGCTTCCGGCATTTCAAAGCCCGCCACCATTCGTAATGTTGTTGTTTTTCCACATCCTGAAGGACCCAGTAACGAGACAAATTCTCCTTGCTCTACATGGAGGTTAAAATCTCGAACGGCAGTTACGCCATCAAACGCTTTATCCAGGTGGACAAGATCAAGGTAGCTCATTTTTGGGTTACAATCGCTCCTTCAATGATTTCCGTGTCGGGTTGTGAGTTCCTCAAACTGGTCCGTTTTGCTCCCCAAGCTACGACCCATAAGATAATAAGTGAACTAACCCAGGCTATGGTAAAGCTGATAACTGTATATGCGGACGCGATGCGTCCATCCCGCCGGGTGTAATAAACCAACTGCATTGGAAAAGTTTTGAAACGCGCTCCAACCAGAAAAGTAGCGATTGTAAATTCGGCAAAAATAATCGCAAACACCAGCAATCCCCCATTCAAAATACCCGGCAGAATATTAGGCAGAATTACCTGGGAGATCGTCCTCAACCAGGACGAACCGAGACTCTGGGCTGCTTCGGTCAACACCCGAATATTAACGGCTTCGAGGCTGTTGACAACAGGCCGGTACATAAAAGGCATAGTAAAGATGACA
>JBJYWI010000141.1:0-3768 GCA_046259385.1 Anaerolineales bacterium | reverse complement strand
TCTAGCACTATAGGCTTAGACGGGAGCGACGGGGATGGAGCACTCACGTGTAAAATTATGGTGGTCTTGTTTTTGCCCCGATATATCGTTCAAAATCAAACATCAAATTCTGCCTCATTTACCGATATCCTATCACATCGGCAATTTGAATATCAAGCAACGATTTCTTCTTAGACTTGTCGTAAAAACCCTCGTCAGCCCCAAAAGGTTAGCACAATTCTCTTACAGTTCCTTTTAGTGCGGTCCAAATGAGGCATTTGCACCCTTCGGGTTTTTGCAGGTTACGAGTTTTTACACCAAACGGGAAATTGTAGTTCTCGCGTTAATTTGAATTGTAAGTTTAGATCGAGTAAAATAGACTTGGAGCTTTGAAAGGAGATTCAGTCGCATGATATCAACTGTTACAACTTCAACTGTTACTACTGTTGCCACTGCCACTTTTGCCGCGTCGCTAACGTTGGTTGCAGTACTCGGACTTTTGATTTTGCTCATCCAGAAAGAGGTGGTTTCATCCTCCGAAGGGCATGTACCCACCGGATTAAGCAAAGCGCTCAATATAGCTATTGTGCCCTTGCTGCTCAGTTTTCTATTCATCGTCTTTGTTAAGGTGGCTGAAGTTCTGAATTAAAGCTAAAGTCAAAAAGAAATTAACAGCGGCAATTTAAGAGTATATTTAAACATAGAAGCGAGGCTGGGAATTCCCAACCTCGCTTCTTTTTCAATAACTCGCTCCTATTTACGTATATCTACTCATCCTAATTGATGGCAAATTTGAGATACAAGCAGAGTGATTCTTAAGTTCTTGGCTTGTTGCGCATAAACAATCAGCCCCCCTCAAAGAACTTATTTCTGATCTGGCAGCCCCTGATCATAGTTAACGATTCTAAACCCCGGGTTGATCGACTCATTACCGTCCGAACTACTAATAACAGGCTGCTCAGGGGCCACGATTGGCAGCTCGATCATTGGTGTTTCTTTTATCTGGCCTGGGTTGGTGTGGTCGCCAATATTTCGATCAAGATTCTTGTTGGCTCCTTCGATTTCAACCGGTTCATATGAATCATTCTCTTCAAATTCCCACCCGGTCCTCTGGCAAATTGCAGGTGGAGCACCGATCTGTTCACAGAAATCTCCTAACCCTACTCCAAGTGGTTGGGCGGAATACCCAATAATGAATGGCATTATTAGAAAGAGCACGATATTGGTTAATCCATGGGCAAGTGTTACACCAATAATACTGCGAGTTTTATAAGCAAACCAACCAAATAGTAACCCTACAACCAATACAAAGAGGAAGTCCGTGACTGAGTGATATCCAATATGCAGCACAGCAAAGAAAAGTCCCACGTAAGCTATTCCCAAAGCAGCGCCCAAACCCTCTATTGTGGTGCGTTGCAATAAAAAGCGGAAGATGAATTCTTCTAAAAAGCCGGTGCTGATTAGCAAGATGATCGCCGGCAGCAGGAAGGACTGCCAGGAAAAGGATTGTATTAATGGCTCAGGGCGCAAAATCACAAACTCGATCGTTCCCCAAAATAAACCGGTCACGCCAATCATTAATTGTACGGGTAAGCCGCGCCAGCGGAATCCGAAAACATCGCTCCAGGAAAAATTCAACTCTCGCATCACTACAAAGGCTGCGCCGAACAGCGGTACACTGGTTATAAAGAACCAATAGGTAAGCGGGAAGTTAACCAGAGGCAATGAGAGACTGATAATGCGAATGAGTGGAACTAAGGTTAATGACAATAGGAATCGGTGAATAGGTTGTGACCAGGTAAATGCTGCATGCAGCAAAAGCAAGAAGAGCGCCACCATATGCATAATGGCCCCAGTTACCGGTGCAGTCGTGACCGCAACCGCTTCAGAAACAGTCAGTAACACCAGGTAAAATAGCGCAACTGGGAATGGTCGTGTGCCGAAATCTTGCAGCCAACCAGCAAATCGAACTCCAAGAGAATCTGGGAACTGCGTTAGATCAGAGAAAGAAATTGAGCCAGCCTTACTCCCAAATGATGCATCCCCCTGCATTTCAGCCAACTTTACAGATGATTTAAGCATGATCGCAGTAACGGATGGGCTCAATTTCGAGGCGCCGGTGCCTGTGTCAAATCCCGCCAATGGTCCGGAGGTTTGCGTCCCTTTCGGTAAAGTTGCTGTTCGAGCCGTTTCGAACCTGCCAACCAAACGCGGTCCATCCAAATGACATTCGCGACACACATATCGACCGATCGGTATGCCGGTTATATAGGCAAGGAAACGTTCTCGACTACGACGACGGACGCGCACCAGACTTTTTTCCGAGCAATCAGGGCATCCTTGGCGGGACCACACGGCCGTACTCCGTTTTACCAGCATGCGCGTCAGCCACAAAAGAACAAAAGCCACAAAAGCCAATGAACCGCTGATGAAAACAACCCAATTTTCATCTAAAAGCCAACCGGCAGTATCACGCAAACCAGAAAAATATGCTTGAGGAACCAAGGCAGCTAATAATAGCACCAAGGCAACAATCGCGGCCGTTAACGCGGCTGCGATTGATAACAAGGCTATCAACGCTGATCCTGTTTTCCGAAAGTCGCTCATCAAATTATGAATTCAAAACTGTACCAATTAAAGAATCAAGAAATGCAAATCATACCCAACGAATAGTGATAATCTTGTACCGGGTAAATCCCTTCTTGATAGCTTGGCAGAGAAGTCCCTTCATGCCTCTGATTATAAACACAGCAGCTTACAATCAGCCTTACCAATTCATTGAATTTTTCAGGAGAATTTCTGATTTTCTTAGGGGGATCAGTAGAGCATTGGATGGAAATACCAGGATCGGTAAAAACGTCCGGTACTATCGCTTAAGAATCGAGTCTTTCAGCAGCAGCACTGTGCTGTAAAATCCGATCCACCAATGCCTCAAATAATTGAAAGGAATTTGATAGGAAGAATCCAGATCGTAACGAGAACGCACATAACCAGGCACGGGTATAAGTTTTACAATCAGGAAATTCAATTTTGCCCGCCACCCGGGCATAAGAGCGATATCAGTCCATATATAATGGGCTACAGTGCGATCTGGTTGAATACATACTGAAAAAGCATACTCTTCAGCAACATCGACCGGTAATGATTCAATTTTACGGGCGACGCTCATTGGTATCTGTGGGTAAAAGAAGAAAGCCATCATCTGGTCCATACTCCATTGAAGTGAACGGACCAAATGGTGTTCGACAGCTTGGTCAACAATCAATTTCCAATCGATTCGATTTCGATAAGAAGCTAAAACTTCAGCGATATCAACCATCCACAAAATAGATGGTTGATCGGAATGATGAAGAGCTAAATGGCCAAACAGATGGAGTAATAGTGCCTCCGGACTAAAGATCAACCCATTGAAACTTCCAAACGTATTAGGACGCGCTTGTTCCCAAAACCAATCTAGATCAACTTCTCGCTGAAAATATGGCGAGTCAAAAAGATGCCAATGAATCTCAAGTTGAACGGGTTTGATTCCAGACTTGAAGAGCAACAGTTCGTTTTCATAACTTAATGCAGAACCGGGTTGGGGTTCAATATCTTGATGATAGCCTTCTTCAAGGAGAAGTTGCAATGCTTTTGGAACCTGTTCTTTTCTGATTAACAAATCCAGATCGAGCATAGGTCGCGCTGCTATGCTTCCATAAATACTTTCTAAAAGCGCGGCACCCTTAAGAACAACAGCTTCAATCCCGGCCTGGGAAAGGCAGTTAATTACATTACCAAGCTCATGTAAAA
>JBJYWI010000140.1:0-3893 GCA_046259385.1 Anaerolineales bacterium | reverse complement strand
GCAACAGGGGTAACGAAAAAAGTTAAAACAGAGACTGGATTCCAGGTGCAAGTTCCCAATTTCATTGAGGAAGGAGATATTATCCGGGTAAATACTGAAAATGGGTCATATATTACTCGGGTATAGTATGAGGAACAACTGTCGGAAAAATATGTGAGCATTCTTCCGATATTTAAATATCAGGTCCTTCGATGGTATTTAAACCCTTTTTAAGTGTAGATGATGATTAATTTACTCGGTATCTGTCAGTCTTTGCTTTAAGTGTAACGATGGGACTGTATATGTTAGGAGATTGTGTATGCTAACACCAGCAGGTAGAGAATGCCATTATTTCTATGGAGACTATTATCGTGGTAGATCTATTGAAGAATGCCGTTTGCTTTCATCGGCACTACCACCATTGGATTGGAAACCTGAATTATGTTTTTCTTGTCCTGTGCCAGAGATCGAATTGGCAAATGCATGCAATTATATGGTCCTCGAACCCAGGATTGAGCGCACATTTCCATTCGGGAGAAGGAGGGTAAAGGTAAATACGTATTGTTCTAAATCCAATCGTAGAAAATTTGATCCGAAAGTTGGATGTGGAGAATGCCACAAGCTGCCCCCAATTTTTTCAGGAGATAAAAATTGAGTTTAACATTACTACTGGACCTTGATGATACGCTGCTCAGGAATAATTTTGAAATATTTCTTCCATATTATTTAGAGGCATTTTCTCAAATAGTGTCTCCGATTATTGAACCGGATAGTTTTGTAGAAGCGTTGATGGAATCTACCAGGTTGATGATAAATAATCGCTTGCCTGATTGTACGTTAAAGGAAGTATTTGAGTCATCATTTTACCCGAGACTGAATGTCGTAAAGGAGAGATTCGAGATTGTTGCTGAAAGATTTTATCTAGAAGAATATCCAAAATTAAAAATTCATACCCAACATATTCCGGGAGCAGCGGAGTTGGTTCAGACTGCCCACGACAAGGGTTTCTCTATTTCAATATCCACTAATCCGTTGTTTCCAAAGGTAGCAATTGAAGAAAGGTTAAATTGGGCTAATCTGTCGCAGAATAATTTCCAGTATGATTTAATCTCATCTTTTGAATCATTTCATTTTGCCAAGCCAGATCCATCCTATTACGCTGAATTACTCGCACAGCTTGGGTGGCCGCACGGACCGGTTCTTGTCGTTGGTGATGACCTTGAAAGTGACATTCTTGCAGCAAATCAATTGGGTTTGAAAACGTACTGGGTTAATCCGGATGAAGTTGAAATCAAAGATTTACCTGAATCTGCCACTGCATATGGCAGTTTATCAGAATTAATGGATTGGATTGAAACAACTCCATTGGAACAGATGATGCCTGATTATTCATCCATCGAATCCATTCTTGCAACATTACGCTCGACACCGGCGGCACTGGACACAATTAGCCGGAATTTTGATTACTCATTGTGGACAAGACACCCTCGGGAGGGAGAATGGGGATTAGTCGAAATTGTGTGCCATCTGAGAGATGTTGATGAAGAGTTAAACCAGTCTAGGCTCATAAAAATTATGGAAAAAGACAACCCATTTATACCTGGAATAGACACTGACCAGTGGGCAGATGACCGTAAATATTATCAGCAGGACGGTGAAATGGCATTACAGCAATTTACTGCAACCAGAATGATTCTTGTTGAAATATTAGAAAGTTTGGAAAGGGAAGATTGGGAAAAGCCTGCAAGGCATGCAATATTTGGTCCAACAAATCTAAAAGAGCTTTTAAGCATTTCCGCTTCCCATGATCGCATCCACTTAAACCAAGTTAAGCAGATAATTGAATCATTTTGATTTGCTGGACATATTTGCCAATAAGATTCCCTTTTTATTACTGGTTATTACAAAATTGTATTTGCCAGTAACCAATCAATTGGTCAAGTGTTTAATAAGACGATTTGAATTGAAATTGTCTATCTAGGAGGAATTTATGCGAAGACGGGTAGTTATTACAGGCTTGGGTTGCGTGACACCGCTTGGAAATGATGTTAAGACTACCTGGGAGAATATTATTGCTGGAAAATCCGGAGTAGCCAAAATCACCCATTTTGATCCCACAGAATACAAAACAAATTTCGCTGCAGAAGTTAAGGGATTCGATGGCACAGAATTATTTGGTCACCGGGAAGCGAGAAAACTGGATCGTTTCACACAATTTGCGCTGGCTGCAGCTGCCCAGGCAATTAAAAGCGCAGACCTCAAAATCTCAGAAGGCAACTGTGATCGGATTGGCGTAGTAGCTGGAACAGGTATTGGGGGCATGGAAACTTTAGACAAGCAGATGCAGATTTTTTATGATAGGGGGCCTGATAGGGTAAGCCCTTTCTTAATTCCCATGATGCTGCCAGATTCTGGCGCCGGAATGATCGCAATTCAGTTTGGAGTGCGGGGTCCGAATATGGCAGTTGTTACTGCTTGCGCAACAGGTACCAACGCAATTGGAGAGGCTGCTGAAATAATACGCAGGGACGATGCTGATATTATGCTTGCAGGGGGTAGCGAGGCTGCAATAATACCAATTGCTGTTGCCGGGTTAATTGTGATGGGTGCGTTATCCAGAAGAAACGACAATCCCGAAGGAGCATCGAGACCGTTCGACTTTAATAGAGATGGCTTTGTGATTGGGGAGGGTTCAGCAATTTTAGTTCTGGAAGAGTTGGAACACGCGATGAGCAGAGGCGCATCCATTCTAGCAGAAGTCAGCGGTTATGGTGCAACCAACGATGCTTTTCATATATCTGCTCCAGCGCTAAATGGAGCAGGGGCAGCCAAGTGTATGCGAATGTGTCTTGATAATGCTGACCTGGGGATTGATGATATTGATTACATCAATGCGCATGGCACAAGTACAACTCTAAACGATAAGAGTGAAACCGCTGCAATAAAGACTGTATTTAGTGAGAAGGCGTACAACATACCTGTGTCTTCCACAAAATCAATGACAGGCCATCTTTTGGGTGCATCGGGAGCAGTAGAAGCCGTGATTTGCACGAAGGTGATCGAAGATGGAATTGTACCGCCTACTATTAATTTTGAAACACCTGATCCCGAATGTGATCTTGACTACGTGCCAAACGTAGCCCGAAGCATTGATGTAAATCATATAATGTCAAATTCTTTTGGTTTTGGTGGTCATAATGCATCTATAATCATCAGCAGGTTCATTGAACCAGCAACGTGATATTTGAGAAAAATAATTAATGATGAATTTAAGATTTTACGGAAGATAAACAAGTTTAAACATGAATAAGTGTTTATTTAGATGAGTCCATATGCACATATTACCGGTTGGGGAATGGCTGTTCCAGAGCGCATTCTTACAAACCAGGAATTAGAGAAAATGGTGGATACCAGTGATGATTGGATTGTCACTCGAACTGGCATTCGCGAAAGAAGGATTGCGTCGGATGGTGAGACAACAGCCAGTCTGGCAACCAAAGCATCTTTGAAAGCATTGGACGTGGCAAATATCGCTCCGGCAGAGGTGGATTTAATAATTGTTTCAACATCCTCACCCGAATATTTGTTTCCCGCAACCGCTTCAATCGTTCAGGACAATCTCGGCGCAAATAAGGCGGGAGCATTCGATATTTTGGCAGCTTGCACGGGATTTATCTTTGGATTAAATATAGCAAGCCAGGCAATCCGCTCGGGCTCAATAAAGAATTCCCTTATTATTGGATCTGAGACGTTGTCACGCATTATCGATTGGAACGATCGCGCAACATGTGTTCTTTTTGGCGATGGAGCGGGAGCTTTTGTACTTCAAGCTGGAGAGGAAGAATCCGGATTATTGTCAGCTGTGATGAGATCTGATGGATCGGGAAAGGATATGTTATGCATACCCGGTGGTG
>JBJYWI010000139.1:16629-25448 GCA_046259385.1 Anaerolineales bacterium | reverse complement strand
GGTAATTCGAGTATCTGAAATTCCGACCGAAGCTACTGGCAAGTTCAGGTTTGTCAGGTCGGAAATCAATTAGAATTATTCTTACATATCCAAGTTACAAATCCGCTATTCATATTTATATCGGTGTCTATTAGGATAATTTGGATCTTAATCTTTAATCCTGAAGAACATATCAACCGTTGTGAGGAATTGGAGAGATGTCTTTGAGTGAACTGCACGCCAGAATCGCGGCGAATTGGTTGTATCCTCTCGCCCAGAACATGCGCGGGAATAACTACCCACAGGTTGTGGTTGAAGGGCACCGGAACCTTTCTTTGAGCAGGGAAGCAATTAGGGATCTCCAATTCAGAAAATTGAAGTCCCTGTTGCACCATGCTGCTTTATATGTCCCTTATTACCGTGATTCTTTTAAACGGATGGGGATCCGGGCGGATGATATACAAAGTTGGGATGATTTTCAAAAGCTGCCGGTTTTAAACAAAACCGATGTTAGAGAACATAACAATCAATTCCGGTCTGAGAAGCCACGATCACGTTTGAGAAAGTACAGGACCAGTGGTTCAACCGGGACGCCTCTTAAGGTGTACACCAGCGAGATAGCAATCGCGGCTGAGTACGCCTGTCGGCTGAGGGCATATCAACACTGGGGGATAAAGCTTGGAGATCGTTATATCCAATTTGTAGGTTCACATAGATCTAGTATTGATCCAGGGTTGCAGTCTTATATAAATCGCCGTATTTATAGGCCGGTTAAGAATTTTCTTTTCAATCGAAGAACTCTTTCTGCAAGCTATATCGATGAATCGGAACTTGAATACCAGTGGCAATTTTTGAAAAATTATAAGCCGGTATATTTATCTGGATTTCCTTCCTCGTTATACTTCTTGGCGCAATATATCAAAGATAATGGTTATGATAGTCGTTCCCTGGGGCTTGGATTGATTATTAGCGGGGGAGAAGTATTGTTTGATTGGCAACAAACAGAAATTAAGGATGTTTTTGGATGCTCGATTTTGGATATATATGGTTCATATGAGATCGGCATAGCAGCATGTAGTTATCCGTGCGGAGGCATGCATATAAATGATGACTATGTTATTGTCGAGGTGATCAAAGATAAATCTGAGGATGAGTTCGGGCGTATTATTGCGACCCGGTTGGAAAACTGGGAATTTCCGCTCCTTCGATTTGACGTTGGTGATTTAGCCTACCCATTGGAAAAACACCATGATTGTAGTTGCGGAATTAATTTATCAATAACGAGAAAAATCATCGGGCGCCATTATGATCAGATCCGCTTTTCGAACGGCAGAATCATACATGGAATGTTCCTTTCATATATCATGAAAAAAACGCCAGGTGTCCACCGTTATCAGATTATTCAACGAAGTCCGGATACGTTAGAGATTCTGATTGTGATGGATAAAACCGAGTTTACAAGCGAGCAAAAAGAGTATATTATCGATCGAATAAAATCATTAGCTGAAACTGTTGAAGTTATTTTCACTCCAGTTGATTCCTTAAAAACTGAAGATTCAGGAAAATTTAGATTTATCAGGTCAGATATTAATTAATATTTTTTATGATGGTCTGTTTTTACCTTACTAAATTCATAATAGTGAGAAAGGCACTTCGCCGGGGGTGACCGGATCCAGGTAATAAGGTCCCTCGATGCCGAACTTTTGCATCGCAACGCCGGTGATCGCCTCAATGACGATCCGGTGGGTAGTGAGTGCCGTAACATAATTCGAGTCGTTGTTCGGCGCAGCTTCCACTATCTCAAAACAAATCACGTTCAGTTCGTGGCAGAGTCTTCTCACAGAGGATAAAGCTTCATTGACAGTTAATCCTCCCGACTCAGGCTCCCCGCTCTGGTTGATTCGGGTCTTCCACAAATCCTCTTTTTTAGCCTCGTCCATAACATCTCTCCTCATAATGGGTTATCCGGCTTAATTGAAATTGCGTAATATTTTGATTGATGTCCGGTTGGCGGTGTGTATATAAAAATTGATTTGCGATTAAAATAGGAAACAGTTTGCAGGGATAAAATATATGATGAAAGAAAGCAGGCATGCAGAAAATATTCGGCACAGCTTTTGATAAACTCAGAAACGCGCCAGTCCATGGTTTGAAAATCCGTGCCTGGGATGAAGACTTGGCAGGGGGCGATGACCTGATGGGGGAGGATATTACCGGTCAGGATGGTCGTTATGAAATTAAATACGAAGATGCCTACTGGGATGCAAAAATCCCCGGTTTTACAACCTGGCGCCCGGACATTTACATCACGGCTGACATCCGCAACAAGGATAATAAGTGGGTCCGGTTGGGCAGATCCAATGTGTTCAAAGACCACCCGCTTGAACTGGACCTGCGTATTGATCTTAATGTCAGGATAGAGCCGCTGGAAAGCCGCATGACTGTTTTTAATCCCCAGAATGACGGCTTTCATTTTGTCAACAGTTTCAAATTCAAGCCCGAACTGCTGGGGTTGGACTTTGAGGAGAAAGGCATGGGCTTTTGCGGTGGGATGTGCGGGGCGGCGCTTTACCGTTTTAAGAAAAGCATCCCTGTTCCAATCGGTTCGGATGTGCCTCCCCAGGGCGCGGCGCTTTACGCAGAACTGCTCAAGCGCCAGATTAAGAGTATGGATCCCATGGTGATCGCCCGGATGTTTGAATTCCAGTCCGCGCCGGACCAGGTAGATGCTTACAGAAAAACCAGTATTGGAGAGCTCACCCGATCTGAGTGGCCGAAGTTAAAAGATGAACTGGATAAGGGCAGACCCGCGATCCTGGTGCTCATCCGGGCAAGGAAGTTGTTCGATAATCCCACCAAGAACCACCAGACCCTGGCGATCGGGTACGAATATGACCCGACCCGCAAGGATCTGCTCGTCTACGAATATGACCCCAACAAGCCGGGCGAGATGCAGACGCTTGAAATGAACCTGGGGCTACCGGACGGAAAGTTATATCTGAAGGATTCTGCTTACCGGGGGACGCGCGGTTTCTTCGTGAACCAGGCCGGGGCCAAAGCTAGCCGCAAAATGAGTTGAGGGTTTAATAATATTAACACTTGAATTTGCTGTAAGTTTGTGCTAAATTGGTACCAGCAGGGGGATGTTATTATCAAGTGTTTTGTAGTGGGGACCTGAAAACACCACCATTTCACCGCCGGGCCCTGATATTTATCCGTTGAACTGGTTCCTGATTTGGAAAGGAGGTTTGATATGGCGCTGGATAAAGACCAGCTCTGGGAGACCCTGGACAGCTTATGGGCGGACGGAGATGTAAAAGTTCTACCGACCAGAGGCAAAAAGCTGGCGATTGTAAGCGACACCCACATGGGCAACGGCCGCGAGGCGGACAACTTCCACGACAACCTGAAAGCCTTTGTAAAGGCGCTCGATTATTACGACCGCAACGAATACACTTTGATCCTGCTGGGTGATATCGAGGAGCTGTGGCAGTTTGACCTGGTTGAGATTGTCAGGCAGTACGGGAGCGATATTTACAGCCGCATCAAGACCTTCAACGAGCGCGGCGTGCACCGGATTTTTGGCAACCACGATCTGGAGTGGGGCGGTATCTGGGATCCCACCCGGAAGGAAGTCGACATGTCCGTATTCGCCAGCGAGGCGCTCAAGCTGCGCGACCACAAGGGAGACGTGCGCTTTATGCTGGTGCACGGCCACCAGGGCAGCCCAGAGTCGGACAAGTACACCTGGTTCAGCCGCTTCTGGGTGCGCATGTTCCGCTTTGTCGAGCCGCTCACCAATATCTTCGGGCTGTTCGGGAACAAATCCGCCACCCAGTCGAGCGTCACAAAGGATTTTGAGAAGACCTTTTACTCTTGGGCGAAATCACGGAAGGTTATCTTGGTGCTGGGTCACTCCCACCGGGCGATCTTCGCCTCCAAGTCCTACGCCGAGACCCTCCAGGAGCAGATCGCCGACCTGAAGGAGCAGAAGCGCGCTTTCGATGACAGCGCCAAGCGCAGGGAAATCCAGAGGCAGATCGACGAAAAGCAGAGCGAGTGGGAGCACGAGAAGGAGCGCGACCGCGTGATCGACGCGGTTGACCCGGGCGTAGAGCCGCTGCCGTGCTACTTCAACTCCGGCTGCGGGCTATACACCGACGGCATGACCGCCCTCGAGATCGACGACGATAATATTAGATTGGTCAAGTGGGACAACCACAAGACGGTCGGCAACCAGTACCGGGACGTGCTGGTAAAGGGTCTTATCAGCGATTTAGTTAGGAAGGTTGAGGCATCGGGCTAGTCAAACTAGACCGCTATTTTATTTCGGTTCTATAAAGAACCCCCTAATCATTTTTTAAGGCTTAGAAAAAAAGGAGCGAAACTATGCGTGTTAGAAATATAAACGATAATCTTGCTGTTAATGCAATCGCAGGCACATATGTCGTTCTGCTTGGAATTAATCTTCCGCGGGATCATTGCGATGGCCTTTTGGGATTTTCACTCCACCGAACAGACCACACCGAGAATGAAGCATATTACCTGAAAGGTTCGAAACGGTTTGATGAAACCGACCCGGGTTTTCCAGCTGGTTCGATGTATACAACCAGGGATCACCCCATCCAGAGCTTCTATTGGGCTGATTACACCGCAAAACCAAACCATGACTACACCTACACAGTTACCGCATTGAAAGGCACACCTCAAAATCTGATTCCACAAGCTGAGACAGTAGTCAATATACAAACGGAAGGTCCCTTATCTGGGATTCATGATATTTATTTCAACCGCGGAACAGCTGCTTCGCAGGCATACGTGCGCCGTTTTGGGAATAAGAAACCCGATGAAGTGCCTAAACGCAAGGCGTATGAATGGTTGTCACGCGGCATGAACGAGGCCCTGGAAGAATTTATCAAATCAAGCGTTCCAGGCTCCCATGCCCTGCGTATCGCGGCTTATGAATTTAATTACGATCAATTCCTTAAATTATTAAAAGAAGTATCAGAGAGCGGCGTCGACGTCCAGATTGTCTACGACGCTCGCAAAGAGAACCCCCGGGAGAAGAACAGAAAAGCTGTATCTGATCTGGGGCTTACAAACATAAGCCACGAAAGAACCCAGCCCAAATCGTACATCTCACACAACAAGTTCATCGTGAAACTCGAAAATCACCAGCCTGTATCGGTTTGGACTGGCAGCGCAAACTTTTCGAGTAGCGGTATCTACGGCCAATCCAATGTCGGGCATGTCGTTGAAGACCAGACAATCGCAGCCGCGTTTCTTGAATACTGGGAGGCGCTGTCGAAAGATCCAACCAGCAAAGTATTAAAAGATGTGGTTAAAACAGTTTCCCCATTACCGGCAGGTCCTCTACCCGAAGGAACGACTATTATATTCAGCCCCAGAAAAAGCCTAGATGCGCTTAATTGGTACGCCAACCTCGCCAGAGTTGCCATGGATGGACTTTTCATGACCTTCGCCTTTGGAATGAACGATATATTTAAGGATGTTTATCAAAACAGCCAATCACCGCTGCGGTTCGCGTTGATGGATAAGAAGACCCGCCCAATGAAGCACGGTCCAGAACGGGATGCGGAAGAAAGGAAGATCCAGCAGCTGCGCAATATGCCCGAGAATGTTTTCGCCATTGGTAGTTTCATCAGTACCAATAAATTCGACGGCTGGGTGAAAGAGCAGTTATCCGGATTAAGCAAATATGTGGAATACGTCCATAACAAATTCATGCTTATAAATCCTCTTACGGATAACCCGGTTGTGGTGAGCGGGTCCGCCAATTTCAGCGAAGCTTCGACCAAACATAATGATGAGAATATGCTGGTAGTGAAGGGAAACAAACGGGTTGCTGATATCTACCTGGGTGAGTTTATGCGTCTGTTCAGCCACCACGCCTTTCGAGAATCATTGAATTGGCGCAAACCCAGCGACCCGCCGAGACCCTTGAAGACAGGAGATTGGTGGCTGGATTACTTTGGGCAGACAGATCGTTCAGCTCGAAGGAAATTCTTTTCGAGGTCGGAGGTCTAGTCGAGCAGTAATATCGAATATTCGGTTATTGTAATTCAAAGCCATATGCGGGATGCCAATCGGTGTCATGATTGCCCTGAGGGTCGCAGGCGACCACATCCGGCTGGTCAAGTGGGATAACCACAAGACGGTCGACAACCAGTACCGGGATGTGCTGGTGCCTGGGTTGATATGCGATAAGGTGGCACAGATTGAGGGAGGTTAACGAAATTTGAGTAACAGGTAGGCAATATTGATTGTATAAATGCAAAAATTTGGTTGTAGAGATGAACAAAATAACTTTTAAAAAAAAACCACGCCGCAGGTAATGTTACCTGCGGCGTGGTTTTCGAGTGAGGAGAATGCAACTATTATTCTACACAAATAGCTGAAATGGGGATGAAGCAGGGCTGAAGATTAGATGAGAAATGAGCCCCTAAAATTGAGGAATCGTTAAGGAGTATTTTTGTAATTGTTAAATAAAGTAATTGGGGTAATTTCAGGAGGTAACTGCCCTGATCTGATCCATTGTGATAGGTCCTGCGCGCAGGATGACGGGCTCGCTCACGGTGCAGTCGATCACAGTGGAAGGGTTTCCGCCGGAGCACTTTCCACTGTCCAGCACTAAAGGGATGGAGCCGCTGAGCTGGTCGAACACTTCCTCTGCGGTCAATGGATTCGAGCCTCCCGAGCGGTTGGCGGAGGTGACCGCCAGGGGTCCGGTTGCCTTAAGAAGATCAAGCGCATCCGGGTGGTCGGGCATGCGGACTCCGATCGTGGGTGTTGTTGAGAGAATATCCGGCAGGTCAGGACGCTTGGCGACCACCAGGGTCAAGGGGCCGGGCCAAAAGCGTCGGGTCAACTCGAGGGCGTAACCAGTTAGCTCCAGGGCGACTTCATCAAGGTCTTCAAGGTCACCGATCAGGACTGGGATGGCCTTGGTTTGGTCCCTTCCTTTTACTTCATATAGTTTTCCTATGGCGAGCGGGTTTGAGACCAGCGCGCCCAACCCGTAGACAGTGTCGGTTGGAAAGGCGACCAATCCGCCCTGCGTGAGAACCTGGACCGCCGAATCAACCCAGCCCGATGAACCTGTCATAATTACACGCGTCTTCATTGAATCCTTAATTGTTCATCTCCCAAATCAGGCGCAGCCCGTCCAGGGTCAGCCAGGGAGCCACGACTTGGATAACCTCGGTCTCGCGGGCGACGACCTCCGCCAGGCCGCCGGTGGCGATCACCCCCATTTCTTTACCAAGCTCTTTTCGGAAACGCGCCACCATGCCCTCAACCAGCGCGACATAACCGAATAGTAGACCAGACTGCATGGCGTGGGTGGTGTTGCGCCCGATCGCGGCAGGGGGGCGCTGCAGATCGACCCGCGGCAGTTTGGCTGCCCGCAGGAAGAGCGCCTCGGCGGCGATGTTGATACCCGGGGCAATCGCGCCGCCCAGGTAATCGCCTTTGCGGTCAATGGCATCGAAGGTGGTGGCGGTGCCGAAATCGACCACGCAGGCCGGCACACCGTACAGGGCTTTGACAGCGGCGGCGTCCACGATGCGGTCTGCGCCGACCGAGCGCGGGTTCTCGTACAGGATCTTGACCCCGGTCTTCACGCCCGTATCGACCACCAGCGGCTCCCGGGACAAATAGTCCCGGCAGGCCTGGCAGATTTTTCCGGTCAGGGGAGGCACGACCGAAGCCAGGCAGATGCCGCTCAGGTCTTCCGGTTTTAGCCCTGCATGCTCGAGCATGCCCAGGAACTGCAGACCGTACTCGTCCGGCATGCGCTCGTGGTTGGTGAACAGGCGCCAGCGCGAACCCGGCCGCTCGCCTTCATAAATCCCGAGGGTGATATTGGTGTTGCCAATGTCAATTGCCAGCAGCATAATGGCTATTCCTCCAGAAGCAGGTTGTCGATCAGGCGGGTTTTCCCGAAATACACCGCCATTGAAAGCAGGGCGCCGCCCTCGACTTCCCCGAAATGTTCCAGCAGGGTGTCAGGGTGGGCGCAGGAGACGTACTGCGGGCGGGCGAGCGGTTCTTTACCCAGCTCAGCGCTCATCAAGCCGCGCAGGACATCAGGGTTCCTTTCACCGTTCTCATAGGCATCCCGGGTTAAAATCAGCGCCCGGTACAGTACCGCTGCCACCCGGCGCTGGTCCTTATCCAGGTAGGTGTTGCGGCTGGACATCGCCAGACCGTCCGGTTCGCGCACGGTCGGGCAGACAACGATCTGGAGGTCAAAATCCAGGTCGCGCGCCATCCGCCGGATGACAGCAACCTGCTGGGCATCCTTCTGCCCGAAGTAGGCTCTCTGAGGCCTGGACGCGTTGAACAGCTTGGCGACCACGGTGGTCACGCCCCGGAAATGCCCGGGGCGACGGGCGCCCTCAAGCGGCTGGGTCAGTTCGCTCACCGTGACCCAGGTCTGGAAGCCCGGAGGGTACATGTCGTCCTTTTCCGGGACCCAGACCAGGTCGACTCCTTCCTTTTCAAGCAGTTCCAGGTCGCGGGGGATGTCGCGCGGGTAAGACCCGAGATCTTCACCGGGTCCGAACTGGGTCGGGTTGACGAAAATGGTGGCGATCACGGAGGCACACTCCTGGCGGGCTGTGCGCGCCAGAGAGAGGTGGCCTTCGTGCAGGTATCCCATGGTGGGCACCAGCCCGACTGGTTCCGCCAGTTTGGAGCGGGCGACCCGCAGTTCTGGGAGGGTTTTGACGGTTTTCATTTGGGGTTTTCTCGGGTTGTTATTTGGATTTTAATATTTCACAAATTCCTAACAAAGTATTTATGGTCAATTCAGTTTT
>JBJYWI010000139.1:0-16529 GCA_046259385.1 Anaerolineales bacterium | reverse complement strand
TTCCGCGATCAGGATGATAAACACAGGATGATCAATCGTAAGATCTCGTCGATTGGTTCTTTTCCTTTTGTCCGGTCTTATTGATCGCGACCAGGGATTTGACCAGGGAATATAGGGCCTGGTTGGTCGGCGTAGGGATGCCAGCCTTTTCGCCATTCTGTACAACCTGGCCGTTAATGGCATCGATCTCTGTGGGGGCGCCGCGCCGCAGGTCCTGGAGCATGGAGGAGATATTTCCGGCTGTGTCCCGGGCGACTTTTTCTGCTGCAGCTGCCGGATCAGGATAGGGGATATTGATACCTAGGCTGCCTGCTACAGTGGCGGTCTCTCGGGCAGTCCTGCCAAGCAGTTCCAGTGATTGTGGATTTTCTACTAGTTTGCCGTTAGGAACGCCCAGGATAGCGGTCAGCGGGTTAATTGCCGTATTGATGGCAAGCTTGCCCCACACAAGCGACTGGATATCGTTTACCGTTTCCACCTTAAACCCGGCGGACCGCAGCGGGTCGATCAGGAACCTACCACGCGTATGGTCCCCAATTGAAATGCTCCCTGATCCGGCCGGCTTGACCACGCCTGCCTTCACAAGGGTCGCCCCGGCTGTGGTGGTGCCGACCAGCGCACGTTTGAAACCCAGTCCTTCAGCCAGAATCTCGTAATTTCCCAGCCCGTTCTGGAGGGTGAGCGCCAGCCCGTCTGGGGCAAGGCACTGGCTGAGCTGGCGCGCCGCCTTGACCGTTCCCCAGGATTTGACCAGCACGAGTGCAAGCCTTGCGCCGGCAAAATCACCCGGTTTGGAGCTGATCAAATCCGGGTGGTAAATTCTTTCGCCCGCTTCTTCCAGGACCTTGATGCCGCTATCCCGGATTGCCTGGATGCCCTCCGCCCAGCCCCCGAGCATATAAACCTGCAGACCTGCCTGAAGAAGGCGGGCGGAAAACAGGCACGCCATCGCGCCGGTGCCGACGACCAGGATAGGCTCACTCGATTTCATTTATAAGCGCTTCCCATTCCTCATCCGCCATGCGGAAGGAATGCTCCTCAGCTGGGAACTCCCTCTTTTCAACATCGGTTCTGTATTCGTTTAGAGCGCGTCCAATTTCGGCGTGGAAATCGGCGTATTTTTTGACGAATCTGGGTGTGAAGCGGTCAAACAGACCCAGCAGGTCGTGGATTACCAGCACCTGACCGTCGCAGTCCGGCCCGGCGCCGATCCCGATGGTGGGTATATCCAGTTTCCTAGAGACCAAGCCAGCTAGACGAGCCGGGATAGCTTCCAGGACGATGCTGTAACAGCCGGCATCCTGCAGGATCAAGGCATCCTCCAGCAGTTGTTTGGCAGCGGCCGCTTTTTTGCCCTGCTGTTTAAAGCCGCTTAACTGGTGCACGCTCTGTGGCGTCAGCCCGAGGTGGCCCATCACCGGGATACCTGCGGAGACGATCGCGGTCACGGCTCCGACGCGCTCGCGACCGCCCTCCAGTTTGACTGTGTCCATGCCGGCTTCCTGCAGGAAGCGCCCGGCGTTCTTTAATGCCTCCTGCGGGGAAGCCTGATAGCTCATGAAGGGCAGGTCGCCGACCAGCATAGCATATTGGGCGCCGCGCGCCACCGCCTGACAGTGGTGCAGCATATCTTCCATTGTGACCGGGAGGGTGTTCTGGTATCCGAGCACGACCATGCCGAGCGAATCGCCGACCAGGATGATGTCGATCCCGGCCTGATCGACCGCCAGCGCGGTTGGGTAGTCGTAGGCGGTCAGCATGCTGATGACCTCAGCGCGCCGCTTTTTCTCCAGCAGGGTCTGGATAGTGATTTTGCTGCGTTTTTGTGAGGTGGAAGGAGGGGAAGGCTCTGTGCTCACGGTACTCTCCTTTCGGCAGGTAGAGGCCGATAGATAAAATAATTTCGGATAGGATACGCTGTTCTGGTCGTAAAGACTAAGATCCAGGCAGCCCGGGTATTATGCCTCAGGGTGGGGGATTTGGCAAGGAGTGGAATGTTTAAGATTCTTCACTTCGCTACGCTTTATTCAAGAATGACACTTAGGTGAGGTATTAAATTTCGTAGTCCATTCTGTCTAGGTAGGGGGTGAGGGTCTGGTTCAACCGCTCAATCTGATCGCCGGTCAGCTTCTTGCGGAAGCGGCCGATTAACCCGTGACGGAAATGCATCCCCTTCTGGTCAGATCTGTCAGCGCCGGATTTGTACTCCTCGATAACTCTCTGGATGTGCGCCTCTTCCGGATTTAAACCGATAAAACTAGCCAGCCTCCGGGTTTCAGATTCATAGTCATTCAGCAAATCCTCATAGCGGCATTGCAGAACGCCTGGAGTGTCTACCCACATCTCCCATATGCGCAGGTAATCAAGGATAAAATCCAGGGCGGTCTCAAAATCCTGGATGAAAGAGAATGCGTTCGATCTGCCGGCTTCGATCCCGCGCCGGCCGTATTCCCAAGCCGAAAGCAGCGCGTCGCGCGGGTCGCGGTAGATATAGGTTGGAGTGAGGATGCCTCTATGAATGAGGAATTTCGTGTATCCTGTCGGACCAGCGTGAGCTTTCACGGTGAAGGAATTTCCGAGCGCGGCGGGTACCAGCACCGCGCCCAAGCGCGGCAGGCTGAAGGCACCGATGTTGCAGTTAACCTCGGTCAGCACTCTACCCAGGTGATACCTGCGTCGGACCTGGCGGACATCCTGTTGTCCGCCGGCAATCATCAGGTCATTGGTCAGGTTAAAAAACCAGCCCGATCCGGCGCGCGGCATGCCGATTGAAAGCACGATCATAAATACTTGCCTAACCTCGGAATCGCTTAATAATAGCGTGGACAATATTATATATAAAACCCGCCGCGATTCGAGGCGGGTTTCGATAGAACCTGTGATAAGATTTTATAGTAAATCGCTAATTACAGAATGAACTGTTCACCCTGAATATTTAAGGAGGTAACTCTTGATGAAATCAACCACAAACTTCCTGACGGGTTTTCTGCTTGGCAGCGTGGTCGCGGCGGGGATTGTGCTACTGCTCAATCCCGGTTCTGGCGAAGATAACAGAACTGGGATAAAGAATTGGGCTGCCCGTTTACAGGAGGAGGTGAGGGGCGCCTCCGAGCAGAAGCGGATTGAACTGGAGCAGCAGCTGTCGATGCTGCGCGAACCCCGCAGGTCTGAATCGGAATAAAAACCAGGATCTTATTTATAGGAAGAACAGACCGGGTAATTTACCAGGTCTGTTTTATATTTAAACTCATGAATAAGAGATTGAGAGTGGTTTATAAAGGGATAGATCGTGGAGATGTGGTGAGCGTGCGGACTTATTCAGGGCTGGATTTGTAACTGGTAAGCGGCTTTCTGAAGGGTGAACGGAGCTGTACCGGAGACGACCAGGACGACCTCATCAAACTCTCTGCCGATCGACACCGGGATGGAGGCGGAATTATCCGCTGAAAGCGGGATATGTTCAACCTGGTTCTCATCCCCGAGTTTAATCAGGCTTAGCCGAAAGGTCTGCGGCAGGATGTTTCGAATGCGCGCAAACCCGTTCGCTTCCCAGCCGCCGTCATCCGATTCAAAGTCGCTGAAGTAGCCGGTTTCCGGAACCGAGATGTCATCCAGCAAAAAGCCTTCTCCATTTACCGCCGCGTCAGTGATATATTCAAATCTCAGCTGGACCTGCTGGCCGGCGTACTGCGAGATATCGACAGTCTCCTTGATCCATACTGGTCCATCGCCGCTCTTCCCGTTGTAACCCCAACCGTAACTGCTGCCGGATGGATCCAGATCTGTCCCGGATGGGGTAGTAAGGATCTCCCAATTCTCGCCATCGGTTGAGGCGGTCAGGTAGAGATAGTCATAGTCCTGCTCGATATCGTACCAGGTCCAATAGGAAAGGGTGAGCGGGCCGGATTCATCCCTGAAATCAAAGCTTTTGGTGAGGGTCATGTTGGAGGAATCGCCCCGGTTGGAGTAGAAGAAATGGGAGCCCGAATGTGGATCCGCTGGCAGCACTTCCGCCTGGAGGGAACCTTCAAAATTGATCACAAAGTCTCCCTCGCAGTCTATCCGGATGTAATCGGCGCCGTACTGGCTGACATCCCGGATGAACAAACCGGTCGGGCATTCGCTGATCGTTTCCGTCTCATTTGCCTGGGGAGCATCGGAAAAAAAATTATAGGAATACCGCCCATCAGCTACTGAAGGATCGTTCAGGTAGTTTGTGACAGCCCAATCTGCAAAAACATCGTCTGCAAATAACAACTTGGATGAATCTGGTGCCTGGATGTTTTCTTCAACCAGAACCCTGTCGATGCTTGCCATGCCGTTATCCGGATTGGCGACCAGTGCCCGGGTGGTGGATTCCCCAAACCGGTCTAGGAAATAGGTCATAAACAGGAATGACGCCCCGTAATGGGCGTGGGTTGCGGTCTGGTCATCGGGCCAGGTTGTGAGCTGGATGTCTGGGTCAGCGATGAATGCGTACTCAACCCGACCGGTGCCGTACCGGTTGAGAAAGGCTGCAAGTTCTGAGAAACCCTCCG
The DNA here is from genome assembly GCA_046259385.1 of Anaerolineales bacterium. GTDB lineage: Bacteria > Chloroflexota > Anaerolineae > Anaerolineales > UBA4823 > CAVWDI01. The sequence goes on along the minus strand of JBJYWI010000139.1, from coordinate 11,991 downwards.
TTACCCAGGCTTCCTCGTTTGGGTCCAGGTACCAGTGGATCATGTGCTGGAATTCGTGCGCCAGAACCCCAAAGGTGAAATCCGTGTCCAGGTCGAGCTTGTCGGCGCTCATAAGAAACATTTCGTGCCCGTTGGAGAACTTTTTTACCTCCGGTGGGTATTCATCACCAGGCGAGAAATAACCGGCTACATTGCCTCCCAAACCACGCGCATACAACACGTAAAGATGGGGGTCGCCATCAACACCTGGGGACCATTCGCTTCCAAAATAAGTCCGGTTTGTAGGGTAAATTTCCTTTTCAAACGTCTCGGCGAGGTCTTCTAATTCCGCCTCATTGTAGTTGACCCCATCCTGGATCCAGAGGTAAAGGTGGTCGGTGACATATTGTAAGGTCGACTTAACTTGGTAATTTCGGTTGTCATCTGTATTGAGCACCCAGAAAGTCTGCTGGTCTCCGACTTCATAGAAAGATTCTGGCAGGTCTATCGTGCGTGCCAGCCCTGCCCTACCTTGCAGCCGGGCAGCCAGGTCAAGCGGGTCGTTTACAGGGACGATTGTGTCCCGTAAAATTGTTAGAGTATCGAGATCCTCCACCGCATATATTTGAGAATGAGCATTCGCTGCTGGTCCGGCAGGTGTTGCAGGCGGCGCCTGGTCAGTTGGGCGGATTACAAGCGGGGTGCTTGTAGCTGTTGAAACATCTGACAGGGTGAACTGTTCTGGAGGTAGATCCCGCACGGATAAAAACGCGAACAATCCCAAGCCTGTTGTGAAACAGACGCACATAACCAGGATAGAAACCAGGCTGCCGGCGGCGATAAGCAGGAATGAAATATTACGGTTCAAATTTTCTTTCTCCGTTATTTTGCCCGCCTCAGGGAATCGGCTCTGGTAAGGGACAAATTAATTCCTGCGGGAGTGGATCGCTTACAACAATCCCTTCTAGTTCGAGACTATCATTATAAATCCCGGCTGCCAGCGAATTGCTGTCCCAGTCAGGGCAGGTGAGCACCAGCACATCCGAACCATCCGGAAAATCCACTTCCAGTTTTTCGAGAGGTATCCTTACAGGTTTCCATTCAGGTCCGATTAACATAAAGCTGAGGTACGGGTATGGTTTTGAAGGGTAATAGTCTTTATTGCCGGGTTCGCCTGTGTCTGGCGGGAACAATCTCGGGTAAAGAGCCCTTCCGGTCAGAATCTGCCCTCCGCCCTCAAGAAACTGATTGAGATTTTCCTGCAGGTTATCATCTAACAAATCCGAGTTTATGAACATTTCGCTCATATTTTCTGACATGGACCGGGTATAGCGGGGGGGATAGACTTTCTCCATCAATGGTAGGCTGATCCCAATCAAGACTAGGATCACCAGGGAGAGGTAGAAACCTGGAGAATATACCAGCTTTCTTGCTTTTTGGGGAGATTCCTGGGAAGCGTAGACTTCATTTTCAAAATTGGTGGGTAGGGATTTATTTAAAACGACCAGGGTGCAGCGGCTTGAAAAGGCTGCCAGACCGATGCTGAAATAGAGTATGCTGATCCAATCAACCGGCAGGATATAACGGCCGCCAGAAATTCGAAAGGCAGCATTTCCCAGGAAATAAATAAATCCCATCAGGACAGGCAAAATACCTGCTATCCAGCCGTATTTCCAGGCTGCGCTGATACCGGCGGAGATAAAAAGGATGCTGATAAGGACTGGGATAATCGATTGGGCTGGAATCTGACCTTCCCATTTGTGCCAGAAGGGCAGCCTGCGGATATAACTCTGGGTCGTACAGCAGTCATCCCAGAACTTCTCTAATGACCTGTGCCCGTAAAACTGGATGGTGCTGTCATAAATCCGGATTGTGGCTGGGAGATACAGAACCGGCTGGGTCTGGTTGTTGAGATAATGAACCGTGACGAAACTTGCTATCTGTGCAGGGTATTTTTTGATGAATTCTACAGCCCGGCTGGATACCTGGGATATGTAACCGCTGGTTGAGGATGTTTTTGATACTTCAGCGTCTTCCAGTCCAGGGGGTTGTTTTTCAGCCCCTTCTGCCACAGAGGTTTCCGCTTCATACGGCCGGAAACGGAGCGAGATAACATCAAACCGGAAGTTCGGGCTGTCGATAAACACTTTTCCGGTCAGGGTCCAGTTGCGGTAAACCCAGGGCGCCAGAATGATCAGTATACCCAGGAAAAATAAGCCGGTCTGAGCCAGCCATATCCGTCTGGCCATTTTTTTTGCCGCTATTATTGACAGAATCGCTATTACAAAAACAAATATGATTGTTTCAAAACGGATAAGGGCGGAAACAGCCAGCATCCCGCCTGCCAGCAGTGGGTAAACTGTTTTATCCGCGATCCTTTTCAACCAAAAGGTTGAAAACAGGACAAACAGCATTACAAAAAGCATGGCGGGCAGCTCCGCCATCAAGAGTTTGGCATGCGAGGTGGTTACCGACCGGGAGATTGCGATCGAATTCGCCTCCCGAAGCATAAGCAGTACCCCGGCGATTACACCGGAAACCCGGTTGTGCAGGATGGTCGTCAGCAGGTAGAGAACCGCCGGCATTACCGCAAGGACCAGGACCTGGACCGAAACAATATTTTCATAGCCCTCGCCACCGATAATATGCAGAAGTGAAATGTAGAGGGCGTGCATGGGACGGCGGAGGAAGGGTGAGCCCATAAATCTGAACCCCTCTCCGATGTTTAAAAATTGGAATGTCGCATCGTATCCAATCGCATCCGAAATAGGATAGAATTCAAAATTCGGCGGCCGGGGTTCAGAAACAAACCAGTTGGGGGATATCGGGATTCGCATCCAGAGGAATACCGTAATACCGTAGAGCAAAAGGAAAACGAGGATATCGAAATAGCGAATTTTGCTGGTCCTGAGCCAACCGAGCCGGTCTTTGTATTCAAAAAGAAAGACCGAGAAGGCGAGCAGAATCATCCCGACGATCCAGGCAAGGAAAACCTGGGTCTCGATCAGTGGCGCTCCAAGTTGGTTAACTCCGATTAATTGAATTTCGCTCTTCAGTATCGTTCGCCCGATCACCTCCCAGGCGATAAACGCGGAGGTGAGTAGTAACAGAGAGATGTAGAAAAGCGCGTTTTCTCGGAAATGCTCGCCAAGCGGCTTTTTATCGCCAGCTGTTACCATTATTGGCAGAGTAAGGAAGCTTGCCAGGGCAAACCACAGTAGCACCGGGTAAAGTCGATCCAGAATGCTTCTTGTGAAAGGCTCTTCGATTTCAGGCGTCAGCAGGAAAAGGTGAACCGCTGTAAGGGTTATAAACAGGCAGATAAGTGTGATCAGGCATCTGGCTCTTCCTTTCGAAATGAAAGCCGATATTCTATCTAGACTGGTTCTAACATTCAGCTTGTCGATCCAGGTGACGAGCAGCATCGCCAGAGCCAGTACAGAAAAGGTGGACAGCAGGATAAGAATGGTAATCCGTCCAGGTGAAATGCTCGAACTGGGCGCAGTGGAAATCGTAAGACCCTGGATAAAAAGATAGAGGCAGCCCAAACTGACCAGCAGCAGCAGGAAAAAGTAAATCCGCCAGATGGGAACTGGAATTGATCCAGATGGGCTGTTATTCTTTGTTGACATTCTGAAAGTTGGCGTTAGAGGTTTAGTCCGCTTTGGGTATATTTCCTTTTTCGGGTATGTGGGCTGCTGCTGTCAGCACTCCAAAAAACACCCACATATTGGGAAGGGCGAAAGAATCGTAGGAAAAAATAACAAAAAAGAACACGAAAAAACCCAGAAGCCCGGAAAGTCCCCAAAATTTCTGTTCTGTTAAGCTTGAACAAAGCAGGTAAAGCATGCAGCCAAAAACTGCCAGTATAAAAGCTGTGAAGGTAATTGTGCCGAATAAACCCGTTTCGGCAAGCAGGCGCCCATATAGATTTTTGGGAGTGATCAGGCGGTTGCGGCCTTCCACGGGCGTGATCTGGCGGATTATTTCCGGCTGGCGGTTATATGGCTGATCGGGAATCATTTTATCAAAAAAGAAGGCATAGTTTCCAAGGCCAACTCCAATAGCGGGGTATTCCTCGAACATGTTAAGAGCGGTTTGGAAGTAAACAAATCTTTGCTGGAAGGCAATGTATTCGAGGTAAGTTTTCTTTCCCGGTTGGTCATCTGTCCAGTAACGCCAGAACCTGGAGATATATTTGTTCTGGGACCCAAACACAACTGCAAGTCCTACAACCGCAAGTATGATGAAAGACAATTCAATTACTCTGCGCCTGTTCCTGCCTGAGCCTTTTCCCTTTTCAACGGCTATTCTTTTGTTTAAACGGGCAAACCTGTAGATCAGAAAAGCGATTATCACCAGAGTAATCAGGATAAACAAACCTGTGCGCGAGAAGGTGAACAGGATGATTACTGCAGACCAAACCAACAACAGCCACTCAACGGTCAACCAGTGATAACGCCATTTGAAAACGCTTTTCCGGGAAATGATCGAGCTGAGCAGAAAGGGGAGCAGCAGAAAACCAACCTGTTCCGCGAACCATTTTGGCTCATAGGTTAATCCTGATATGCGGGTTTCGAAGAGTTTCCGCGTGGATATATAGCTCTGGAGCTTGCTAATCAGGTCGAAATATGTTTCCGAGAAGTGAATGATATAAACTGATTGAATAGATCCCCATAGTAAGGCAACAGCAAATCCCAGATATAACCAGCGCAGGGAATAATCCAGATCATCCCAGTTCTCGTGAAGCAAAGATATCGTGAAAAAGAAGGCGCATCCGATACCCAGCGTCAGAATATTTCGAATGAACCGCAGTGGTAGAGATACCCCGCGCAGGGTCTGGATTTCGAGTGTAAACGCGGCGATCGAACTGATCGCTGCGGCAAGAATAAAAGCCAGAAGCGGCAGAAAAGTTCTCGGCAGCGGCTTTGATAACAGTCGTGGTATCAGGACTAAGAACACCAGAAAAATCAATGGAATTGCTGCCAGGGGCCGCACCAGGGTTTTGCCACCGATGTCCCCTGGGAATAGGGGAAAACTTGTGACTGGTAGAGAAATGAAAAGCAGTGCCCATGCGATTGAAGTAATTGGTTTCAGCCAGCTATGCATGGTTCTTCCGGTTTTTGTTTTCAGGTTGAATCCTTTTGTTTGCGGGAAATCAGGATCAGGCGGTAAAACAGCCAGACTAATAAACCGATCAGACCTCCCACTAGTATGTATAGACTTGTGGGGTGCATCTCTCTGGACGGTAGGTAAGTAACTTTCTCCACATAGATATTAGGTGAGAGGCCGTAACTGTTTGAAAAATTATCTTCATACATAGCTTCCAGCTCGGTTTGACGTTCAGCCAGCTCAGAAATATCCATCTGGATAACCGCAGATTCGATTTCAATTTGGGTGAGAATTTGAGCGACCCATTCAGCATACACGGAAAGAGAATCATTTTCCCCAGGTTGTTGATCGAGTAGCGCGAGCCAACCTGGCGAGAAATCCGCTGCAGAGGCAGCAAGCGACTGCAAATACCATCTGTCGCTTACTGTCAGCGGCTGGTTCTTTTCTAAATCAGCGGATCCCTCCTCCCAACTATTTAAGGCATTCTGGAGGCTAGCCAGCCTGCTCAACCGGGTTTCCCGGTCTGACTTCGCTGATATCAACGCTTGCAGTTCTTCATCCACCAGAGCGGTCTCCAGCGCTGCCCGGGTTGAATCGGCAACCTGTTCCAAAATAACTCCGCTCCATTCCTCGACAGCCTGCCGGGCGAATTTAGGATTGGGATGATCTGCGTTCAGGCTCCAGGTTCCAGCAGATCTCCAGTCTGCATCTAGCATCTCCCTCAGCTGGCGACCGTTTATATCCTGCCAGAAGGGATCCGTTGACTGGAGTGAATCGAGTGTTTTTCCGATGACAGCATCCAGGAAAACAAGCGATTCCAATTCCGACATTTGCCAGTTCTTGTAATCATCAAGGTTGGAATAATTTGGATTTGCCAGAGCCGTAAAGTTTGAATCCGAATAAGCCCGGTACGGGTTAAGTGCGACGTATAACTGGCTTGTGGCTCTGTGCGATACTGGGATCAGGTTTGCAATCCCCATCCCGATCAAGCCGCCGATGAGAAAAAAAAGGATCATCTGCGGCCATTGATGGAACGCGTTATACAATTCTTGACGGAGAGACCAGTATTTCATGGGTTAATGATAATCCGTAATAACCTTGGCAAATGGTTAAAAACTTAAATTCGATTTATTCGAATGGGAACTCGCTCTTGCGTACTGGCAGGTTCAAGCGGGGCATCACCGCTCTCGTTTTGATATCCAGGCTGCAGATGTGATGAATCCGAAGACAACCCACATGTTTGGAATGGCAAAAGAATCATAAGTGAAAGAGGCTATTATGAAGGAGAAAATTCCGCACAAACCAGCGATACCCCAGAATTGATATTCTTTTTCATTTGAGTACCAGAGATAAAGCGCGCAGCCGAATACTGCAGTTAGAAATGCCAGGAAAGCGGCCAGACCGATGGCTCCCGTTTCCGCTAGCAGCCTGAGATAAAAGATCTTGGCAGTGATCAGTCGGTTCCTTCCAGGACCTGGAGTGATCAAATGCAGAACCTCAGGCGCTTCAGACAAAGGCTGGTAGGGGAGCATATCCGCAAAATAATAAGCATAATTTCCCAAACCAACTCCAATCAATGGGTTTGCCTGATAGGTCTCCAAGGCTGCTTTGCTGTAAGCGATCCGGGCGCCAAATCCCAGGTAATCAAGGTATCCCGCGATGGAGGTATCATCATTCATCCAGTAATTCCATGAGCGTGCAAAAAATGCGTTTTGATTTCCAACCAGGAATATCGGCACAGCAATAACCGAAATAATTATAGCTGTTTCAATTAAGAAGCGGATTAATCGCCTGAACCTGTGAAACATAAATTGGTTGAGGCTTGCGTGTTGGATATTTGAGTTTCTCCACTCTCCAAGCCGGTAAAGAAACCAGACAAAAAAGGATACAGCCAGTAAATTCAGCACTCCAGCGCGCGAATAGGTTAATGGAAGCAGAAGCACGGACCAGATTAAAAGAAGCCATTCAGCTGTGAACCATCTTATCCGCCAGTTAAAAACGCTGCGTTTGCTGGAGACTGAAGCGAACAACCAGGGCAAGAAGAGAAAGCATATCTGCTCCGCGAACCAGTTGGGTTCGTATGTGAGTCCGGAAATCCGGTTGTAGAATAAATGCCGGGTAGAAACGAACTGCTGGAGGTAACTGATCTTGTCAAACCAGCTCTGGCGAAATCCGAGTACGTAAACTGCCTGGATGGAACCCCACACTAGTACAAGCGCCAAACCGAAATAGAGCCAGCGAAGACTGGCGTTCAAATCTTTCAGATTCCGGGGCAGCACGCTGACTGTGAAATATATTGATACCCCAACCCCCAGGGTAATCAGAGTCCGCAGGGTGCGTTCATATACCGGTATTCCCAGGACTGGTTCGATACCCCTGAATAAAGAAAATAAAGAACTGGCAAGCGCAATCAAGAGAAAAGGCACCAGTGTAAAGAAGGTCTTAGGGATCGGGCGAGAAACGATGTATGGGAGCGTAAATAAAATTACCAGGATAGCAAGAGGGTACAGCGAAAGCGGCTGAACCACCGCACCTCCACCGATGGTTTCGGGAAAATATGGGAAACTGGTTACAGGCAGAAAAACCAGGAAAGCCCACCAAAACAGCCTGATCAGTGAATTGTAAAGGACGATAATCCCTGAAAGGATATTGTTGAGAGCTGATTGGTTGACAACCAGGGGGTCTATCGAGTAATTCTTATTAACGATAGAGCGATCCATAAAAGGAATCCTACCAATCCGCTAATGAGGATAAGCAAACCAGATGGTCTCAGCGGATATATATTGGGGTTTTGGTCATGGAGTTTTTCCACTACAAGATTGCTTGAGAGCCCAAAACTTTTGTTGGAAGCGTTTTGATACTGGGCGGTATAGTGGTTGTACTGTTCATTTATTGCGTTAGACTGGTTGGTCAGATTATGGGTTTCGATTTCCGCGGCATAATTGACCTGTTTGAGCCATTCCTGAAACTTGCTGCTGGGAGCATTAAACGACGGCACTTCCAGAAATTGAGATAGCCATGGGAATTCGGCGCTTGACTTGGTAAGAAGCTGTACCAATTCCCAGCGTTTTTGTTTTCTTATTTCCTCAGAAAAGCTGGACCAGTTTGGTATTCCCCGCGAGATTGTGTCAAGTTCAGCATTGAAATTTTCCAGTTCAAGAATTTTTAATTCAAAGTAAACCTGTTTGGATGCAAGCTCCTTTATCTGGGTATCGTAGGCGAAGGTGAATTGGGCTTGCCGGGTTGCTGACTGGATTTCTGATACAACAACCTCATGCCAGGCGGAGACAGCCTGGGAGGCTCGCAGCGGATTCTCCCCTTCAGCGACCAGGCGCCATTTTCCAGCATTACGCCAGTTTACGTTCAACATCCCATCAAGCTCTTGCGGCTTGACGTTCAGCCAGTATTCGTCCTCTTTTCGCAGTTTTTGAAGCGTTTCCTGCACCAGCCAGTCAATTTTAACGAGGCTGTTGAGGTTTGCCATTTGCCAATTTTTATAGTCGTCCGGGTTTTCGAACCGCAGACCCGCATGGTCAGATGCATTTTGATCTATAGCAGCTCGATATGGGTTAATTCCGACGTAAATCTCTTTAGAAGCGCGGTAGGTAGTAGGCCATAGAATTGCGATACCCCACCCGATCAATATCCCTGCTAGACAAAACGTAAAAACCACCGGCCAGCGTTGAGTGGTATCCAAGATTTCGTCGCGCAGAGAGAGCTCAAAAGTCATTGGTAATCCGGATCTGCAGTGTTCAATCTTCGCCATACTGCTTTACTGTCGAGGTATGCGAGCATGAAGAATCCGACAATAAGAAGCGTGAAAAAGACGCTGTTTGCGATTGCGGGCTGGGTATGCAATACAATGAACGCTAAGCAACCAAGTGAGAGAGCTACAAGGTGCATCGCCAATACCGCCCGGCGTGATCCCAATCCGATCAGGCTCAATCTGTGGTAAGTATGGTCAAGAGCTGCTTTATAAAACGGCTGGTTCCGGCGGAAGCGTGATACCACAACCAGAACAATATCGAATAAAGGTACTCCTAAAATCAAAACAGGCACAAACCATGAAGAGAGTTGAGAAGCGCCGAAAGGGGAATAACTTATGGCGAGTGCCGCCAGAAAGAATCCAAGAGTTTGGGAGCCGGAGTCACCGATAAATAATAACGCCGGGGGCGAGTTGAAAAAGAAAAGACCGATGCATACCCCCAGGATGATCGCGATGTGCTGGGTTAGCAAATACTGGCCTGATTCGAGGGTCATGAGCATAAAAAACGCGGCTGAAATACCACCCAATCCAACTGCAAGCCCATCTTTACTGTCGACGAAGTTAAATGCGTTCGCAATACCCACAATCCACACGATTGAAAAAAACCAATCCAATATGATTCTTATATTATCCGCCAAGGGCAAAAAAAATTCTGGCGATTCAAAGAATTTGATAGAAACCCCCAGCCTGATTAGGATGTAGGCTGAGGCTAATTGTCCAATCAGTTTTGTTGGAACGTCGAGATCGCTGATATCGTCCCATAAACCGAATAAAAATACAGGAATGGATGCCAGTGCAGTCGCTCTCACTTCCCAGTTTTCAAATGTTCCTGTAAGTAGCCCAGCCAGCAAAATCGCCGCGAAAAGGGTTAAACCGCCGGATATTGGAGTGGGCCGGTCATGTTTTTTATGCGGCTTTGAGCCGGGAAAATCAATTAATTTGTAACGCGATGCAAGTTTCAGGCCGATGACTGCGAATATAAAGGTTGTCGCTAGTGATACCAGAAGCGAGAAGAATAACCTGACAGTGGGTGATAATTCTACAATCATGTTTATCCCTATTGGGATGCATTTTCTGTTCCCCCACAGCATCCAGTTTTTAGTTTAATTAAACTCGCTGGGCTCCCACATGGAATCCTTTTCTGAGGTAATTACCGAGAAGTGACAGGACAAATTTAATAAACATCGCGGCATAATATAACCAGTTAAAGAGAAAAAAGTAATCTCCAGCATAATTCTTCCGGTAAAAAAGGAAGTAGGATTTATGCCATTCGTAAATGGAACGTGCCTGATGGACATGTGAGCCACCAAGGCTGCCGTAATGGATTATCCTGGCATCCGGGACGTAGTAAACTTCCCAGCCAGCCCGGCAGGATCGCAGGCAAAAGTCCGAATCTTCCTGGAATGCGAAGAAACGTTCATCCAGATAACCGATCTGTTCAAATACCTCTTTCCTGACCAGCATGCAGGACCCTGATACACCAGCCACTGGGTGCATGCTATCCTCGTCAAAATAATTTAATAAGTACTGGCCGAAGAATTCCGATTCTGGAAACAGGGTCGATAAACCTGAGAAATAGGAGATTACAGCCCATGGCCTTGACTCGCCCCTCCGGCATTGCGCCTGGAAGGAACCGTCCCTGTTTAAAACTTTTGGACCGCAGATTCCCACTACAGGATTGTCGTTTAAAAAGTTTGCCAATGTATCGATCGCGCCGGGCAGTACCTCTGTATCAGGATTGAGCTGCAAAACATACCCTCCTCTGGATTTGCGGAGAGCTTGGTTCATTGGCTTTGTATAGCCCTGATTGACGGAATTTCTGATATATTGAATGGAAGGATATTCCTTCTGGATCATTTCGGCTGTTCCATCCCCGGAGCCGTTATCAACTACTATTATTTCCAGGCTGGATTCGGTGTTTTTGATCAGGGTTTGCAGGCACTTACGAAGCAGTTCCCTGGCTTTGTAAGTGACAATGCAAACGGAAATATCAACCGGTTTCATTTATTTCCAGAACTTGCTGGTAGACTTTGCAGGTTTCCCGGGCAGCCCGTTCCCATGTAAAAAGGGCTGCACGCTGAACACCTTTTTTTGAAAGCCGGTTTTGTTCGCTATCATTCTCCAGCAGAGTTTGCATGGCATCCAGTAAAGCCTGGTCATTATCTGGCGGCACCAGTACCCCGGCATCGCCGATGATCTCAGGCAGCGCGGATACGCTGGTTGTTATTGTGGGAGTTCCGCATGCAAGCGCTTCAAGCACCGGCAGACCAAATCCTTCGTAAATTGAAGGGTATACAAAGATTTTTGCGAGATTGTAAATAGCAGGCAGTTCATCGGGTGGGATATAACCGGTTAACAACACTGTGCCTTTCAATTCAGGTGTTTCAACCAATTCCATCACTTTATCAAAACCCCAGCCCGTCTGTCCGACGATCACCAGGCGCAGGTTTTTATTTGTTTTATTCAAATTCCTGAAAGCGTTCAGTAAGGCAATCAGGTTTTTTCGCGGCTCTACCACGCCAACGTAAAGAATAAAGTCCTCCGGCAGGTTGTATTTAAGGCTGATTGAGTTGAGTTGTTCCTTGTCATATAACGGTGAAAAACGTTCGTCCACTCCATGGTAAACAACATGGATTTTGGAGTCGGGTACATTCAGGTGCTGGAGGATGTCCTTCTTTGTATTTTCTGAAACCGCGATCAGCGCATCCGCGCTGCGGGCGCTAATCCGCATGGCAATTGGGAAGTACAACCGTTTGAAAAGTGTGTGGTACCTGGGATATAAAAAGAACGTCATGTCATGGAATGTGACAACAGAGGCGCAACCCAGTGCAACTGGACGGGTGTAATGGGGTGAATGGAGCAGGTCGAGCGCCGTCTTCTGGACTAGTCCCGGCAGCCCGGTTTGTTCCCAGATCAGCCTGATTGGGGGGCTTTTATCCGGCAGAATAACCCAATTTAAAGACATGTTGTTATCAGCCTTAATAAGTTCACGCCCGGATTGATAGGAGAATATTGTGAACTCAAAGTCCGTATCTAGAACAGCCAGGGAACGGATGAGGTTAATAGTGTAATTCCCTGCGCCGGCAGGTTGGTGCGGCAGTGCAGTTGCGTCAACCCCGATCCGTTTTATATTG